>NZ_JAUBTU010000135.1:0-14481 GCF_036705085.1 Microcoleus sp. B6-A1 | reverse complement strand
TCTCTTGTTTCATCTGTAGAAAAAATTCTTAAAGAATTTGGAGATAATTATGTAATTAATTTTGCTTAACTACTTATAACTGCAACCCAAGCCTACGCAGTTCCCGTAACCTACGATTTCACCATTACTGTTACTAAAGGCGGGTTAGCGGGCAATTCATTCGACGGTTCTTTCAGCTACGATGATGCCAAATTGAAGGGAACGGGAGTCGAAGAATTGGGAATTGCTGAGGGATTAACGACCTGCCTAAATTACCTGGGACGCACTTATCGCGAAACCAATGATACCAGTTATCCTAACTTTCCCACACTCAGATTTGAGGATGGTAAGATTACACAACTAAACTTCTGGATTCAGCCGAATCAGCGAGTTAATTGGTGGAATTTACCTGGATGGGAAGTCAAGCTGTCTGAGCCTAAAATGAGCGATTCAACTGTTCCCAATTGTCAAAAACGGTGAGGCGTACTCAAGGTGCGCTCGACCGTAAAAATATAGGAGGAATTAGATGCAACTGCCTACATTTACGGTAATTTCAGGCAGCCATGCTACGAAGGTGCGAGCGAATTTTTGCGGTCGCTATGAACGAATGACTCAAAGATTGTTTGAAAAAAACCGCACGCTTCCTCTTCTCTCTGCGTCAAGAGTGCCTCTGCGGTTGACGATTTTCAATAACTATTTCCCATCCAATCTGGGGACTTCTTGCAAAAAACTGCCGCTCAACATTAACTCAGTCATCCGGTCTAAGTTGCCGCTGACTTGCAATTTTTTATCTGTTTGAAAGCGCTCGATATCTGCTTTTAAATTGCCGCTATTATATCCTAATTTACTCAAATAGTCAATAGCTTGTTTGTCACTTAACAAGATATCTGCAGACCGGAAAATCGGCACGTATTGATCGCGCCAAACCTCGGCAAAAGTTGCCCTATCTAAATAGAAAATCCTGCCCCGTGCCGGGTCTCCAATGACAGCTACACTGTCATTCATTCCCAGCAAAGCCACCGCGTGGGGTAGCTTCCGAGGGCCGTCAAACAGCCAAACTGCTAGCACTCCGGGGCGATTAATTTGCTGAATTTGCTCCCAAGTTGGCGTTAGTTCGATCGCATTTATGCCCAAAGCTCTTGCTGCTATTATTAACTGTGGCATCGAAGTTCCCAAGCGACTCGTGCCGGCAAAACGCGCTACACTCGATTCCGTCGCGTCGATTCCCCAACGCCTCAACACTGTTGCTAGCGCCGCGGGGGCGCAACTGCTGCTAGATGTTTGTCGAAATACACCGTTTGGCTGCAAATTATCTATTAAATCATCGTAAATTGGCGCCATAAAATAGTTTTCAGCGCCTGTAAATCCTCCCAATCCCAAGCAACCAATTAAGATTACTGCGATTACTTGGGGTCGCGCTGTCAACCAACTTATACTAAAGCCAATACCGCAGACTCCCATCAGCATCACTCTGAGTAAAGTCCAAGTAACTCGCATTCCGTGAAAACGCCACTCGATCGGCAAAGCAGGCATTTGAGGCATATTTAGAGCCAGTAGCAGCAAGGCAATATAAAAACCCAAAAACAGCAGGGCGATCGAATTTCTGCCCTTAAACAAATCGTTAGCCGTCGCTCCAGAGCGAACTAACACGCGCCCGAACCGCATTCCCCAGACAAACAGCACCGAACCCAGCACCAGCGTCACTACTATTTCCATGAACTCAAAATTTTGTTGCTTAACTAGGTTGTAACATTTATGCGATGGACTTGAACCCCAATCAATAGTGGGAGATAAGAAGAGTGGGGGAGAGAATTTGACGATGTTTGGGTTGCATACCTCAATTTCTCGCTACAATCGAATAAACAGGATTTATCCAAAATCGAAGCAGGCAAAACAACCCTTAATCCTCAAGGCTTTGACCTGCATAGCTTGCTCGACATTAAGTTTGGTCAGATTTTTGTTGATGAGTCTGAGTCAATGGTTGAGTTAGTAAAGCAAGGAAAGCAAAAAGAAGCGCTGGAAGTTTTTTCCACAAAAAAAGGGGCATTAATTCTGAATGAGTATTAGGAATTAAATAACTACTTTGGTGAACTAGAGCCGGAAATTATTGAGGCGGCAAGTTCCAACGCCAAAGTCAACAACGAATCAAGGAGTAGAAAGTGCAATGTGGCACAATATTATTCGGCTTAGTAAAGTAGTTCCCTTGGGCTTCGGCTCCATTTTTTTCTTAATGATTAGCATCGGATTTGCCACTAAATTGAGTATGGATAATTTAGCCGAAGCTATTGAGTGGCAAACGCACACTTATGTAGTAAAGACAAATTTGCAAGCCCTAGAAAAAACTTTATTGGATGCTGAAACAGGACAGCGGGGGTTTATCTTCACTGGTAAGGAGGAATTTTTAGAACCTTATAAAAAGGGTCAATTAGCATTTTATAAAACAGCTAATGAGACAAAAAAGTTAATAAAAGATATCCCTGAACAAGTTAAAAGTTTGGAGGAAGTTGAAAATTTGGGTCAGCAAAAACTCGATGAATTAGCGGAAACTATATCCCTGAAAAGGGCTGGTAAAGAACCAGAGCTAAGAGCGTTGGTGATTTCAGGTAAAGGCAAGATATTAATGGATGAAATTAGGGATAAGCTGGCCGAAATGCTTACGGTAGAAGATGCTTTACTGGTTCAACGAACAAAATTAGCAAAACAGTCGGAGCAATTAGCGACGATTGTTTCTATAGGAGGTACGGTTGTTGCTGTAGTATTGGGTTCATTTATTGTATTATTTATTTTTGATAAAATTATCCGACCAATCAATCAGGTAGCAAATACCATCGCCAGTTCTTCCACAGAGATTGCGGCCACAGTTGAACAGCAGGAACGCACAGCCGCACAGCAATCGAGCTCTGTAAATCAAACGACAATCACAATGGATGAGTTGGGCGCGGCTTCCCAACAATCAGCCCAGCAAGCCCAAGCTGGTGCGGAATCTGCACGGCAAGCTTTAAAGAGCACTGAAAAGGGAACCCTAGCAGTGGAGCAAACCCTGGAATCGATGACAATATTGAAAGAAAATGTCGGGGCAATCGCGGCACAAATTCTGAAATTGAGCGAACAAACCCATCAGATTGGCAATATCTCTACTGATGTCACAGATTTAGCCAATCAAACAAATATGCTGGCACTGAATGCCTCAGTAGAAGCAGTGCGGGCGGGCGAAAACGCCAAAGGTTTTACTGTCATAGCCACAGAAATCCGCAAACTAGCAGATAGAAGTAAGAAATCCGCCGAGAAAATTAACCGCCTAGTCGATGATATCAAGAATGCGATAAATTCCACTGTAACGGTGACAAAGGAAGGTACTAAAACAGTAGAAGAAGGAACCAAAATCAGTCAAGAAACGGCAGCAGCATTCTCGGAAGTAGCAAATGCTGTTAACAATGTGGTATTAAACAATCAACAAATTTCTCTAACTGCTCAACAACAAGCAGTTGCTATTAAACAAGTAGTGGATGCTATGAACAGCCTCAACCTATCTGCCAAAGAAACCGCTAGTGGTATTACTCAAACCAAAGTAGGCACTCAACAATTGAACGATGCAGCCCAAAATCTCAATTCAATTGTCTAAAGGGTGCTCAGTGTTTTGGGCTAGCAGACTAGCAATTGATAGCATTGAGTCCATCGATTTTAGATTTTAGATTTTAGATTAAAGAATTGAAGCATTGACTTGCGCGAGAGAAATTCGGAGGGCCAGTTTCTCGGATACAGGTTTTTTATTTCTGGGTCCTGAGTCTGCTTTCGGAATGAATCACGTGGCGGGTATCCTGGATGCTTGATTGTCATGAATATATCTGGCAGCCCTCCCAGCTTGTCAAACTTGCGGCATCCAAGTCAATCGATTTTAGATTTTAGATTTTAGATTTTAGATTAAAGAATTGAAGCATTGACTTGCGCGAGATAAATACGTTCGGCAAGTTTCATCGGATACAGGTTTTTTATTTCTGGACGGATGAATCCGGCGGCTTGTATCCTGGATGCGAGGGGGTCAAAACGATCGCACGCGAGTGCATCGCCAAAGCCAGGGCGATCGAATTTCTGCCCTTAAACAACTCCTCTTCTGTAACGGACGATCAAATTAACACCCGCCTGAACCGCATTCCCCAGACCAACAGCACCGAACCCAGCACCAGCGTCACTACTATTTCCATAGGTTCCGAATATGGTCGCTTAACTCGGTTGTAACTCATATGTTGCACCATTCTCAATAAGCTTTTTAGGAACAGGCTCTCCGGCCTGTTCCACAAGAAAATTCACTCTTTGTGGAACAGGCCGGAGAGCCTGTTCTTGACAATGGTGCAAGATATCAGTTTTAACACGCTTTGCGATCGATAACTCCTGACCCCTGCTCAATAATGAATCCGTGTATCCGTGACTTCCGTGTCGTGCCTTTCTTCAACCACACCTAAAATTGGCAAAATGTCAAGGGATTCGATCGACTTTTCCCCACCTTAGCCACCAAGTCCCAAACAAGATTTAGCGCCGGACAAAATTCCCCAAATCTCTTGCCACAAACGGCCACATCCGTTGTAATATAGATGTAAGTCACAGCCCGTTAAAGTAATCAACAAACAATTAAGCCGCTCAATATATTCACGCTCCAACGAGCGATGAGTTGTATTGAGCGTGCCTATTAAGGAGCGATCGAAGCTCCTCACACACCCCCAATATTCCGGAAGAATAATGCCATCAAGATCCGCCAACGATGTAGACGTAGCAGAGCAATATTGGCACTACCTAGAAGTATCCAAGGTTGCAACAATCTTAGAAACCAACCTGGAAAGCGGTTTAGAACCGACAGAAGCCAACCATCGCCAACAGAAATTCGGGCCCAACGAACTAACCGTTAAAGCAGGGAAACCAGCCTGGTTAAAATTTCTCCTGCAATTTAATCAACCCCTCCTGATCATCTTGCTGAGTGCAGGTTTAATCAAAGCAGTGATCGGAGAATGGCTAAACGCTAGCGTAATTTGGGGCGTAACAACCACCAACGCTACGATTAGTTTCATCCAAGAAGCTGGAGCCGAGAAAAAAATTGAAGCCCTAGCCCAAGCTGTCACCACCGAAGCCACAGTTATTCGGGGCGGCAAAAAATTAAAAATTCCCTCCAAAGAACTCGTTGTCGGCGACTTAGTAACCCTGACTTCCGGCGACAAAGTACCGGCAGACTTGCGCTTAGTGAAAGTCCGCGACTTGCAAATCGACGAATCGGGACTCACCGGGGAATCTGTTGCTGTCGAAAAAGAATTAGGACAGTCTGGAGACTTAGTTCTGCCACAAGAAACGCCACTAGCAGAACGGGATAACATGGCCTATGCCGGCAGTTTTGTCACTTTTGGCCAAGCTAGCGGCATCGTAATTGCGATCGCCAATAAAACCGAAACCGGCAAAATCTCCCAACTATTAGATCGGCACATCGACCTCACCACCCCCTTAACCCGCAAATTCAACCAATTCAGTCAAAACTGGCTGTTATTCGTGTTGGGAATGGCAACCTTGACCTTCGCCGTCAGATTGGGGCGGCCAGTCCCTCCGGGAGTTTCAGCCTTTAAAGAAGCAGTCGAACCCGCAGTCGCCCTGATTGTCGGCGCAATTCCCGAAGGCTTACCCGCCGTCATTACCGTCACCCTAGCCGTAGGCGTTTCCCGGATGGCAAATCGCCACGCGATCGTCCGCAAATTGCCCGCTGTAGAGACCCTAGGCGGCGCTACAGTCATCTGTTCCGACAAAACCGGAACTTTGACGGAAAACCAAATGACGGTGCAAGAAATCTATTCTGGCGGCGAATCCTACTCGGTTACGGGTACGGGATACAGCCCCGAAGGTGAAATTCAACTCAACCAACTGCCAATTACTGTCAGCCAAACTCCAACTTTGCAAGAATGTTTGCAAGCTGGACTCCTTTGCAACGACTCTCAGTTGGAATTCAAAGACGATAATTGGATAGTCGTCGGAGATCCGACAGAGGGAGCGTTAATTGCTGCGGCCAAAAAAGCTGATTTGAGCCAGCAAATTTTGTCCAAGTCTATGCAGCGGCTGGATTCAATTCCCTTTGAATCTCAGTTTCAATACATGGCGACGCTGCACCGAACTCCCACTGGCAAAATTTTGTACGTCAAAGGTTCAGTAGAATCAATTCTCGGCCGCTGCGGTTCCAGTCTCGATACCCAAGGAAATCCGGTAGAAGTCGATCGCGAACAAATCCACCACCAAGTGGATGAAATGGCAAAGCAAGGCTTGCGCGTCTTGGCTTTAGCGAAAAAGCCAGTACCCGAAAGCCAAAATTCCGTCGATCACTCGGATTTGGAGTCAGGCCTGGTTTTCTTGGGGCTGCAAGGCATGATTGACCCGCCGCGGGCAGAAGCGATCGCAGCCGTCCAAGCTTGTCAAACCGCCGGCATCCAAGTCAAAATGATTACCGGCGACCACATCGCAACAGCCAAGGCGATCGCCCGCCGCATGGGATTCCGCAAAACCAAGCACCACAGAGAACTTGTAGCCTACACCGGCGCTCAACTCGCCGAAATGAGCAAGCAGGAACTCGGCGAAGCCGTAGAAGCTGGCTCAGTTTTTGCCCGCGTCGCCCCAGAACAAAAACTCCGCCTCGTAGAAGCTTTGCAACTTCAAGGGGAAATCGTGGCGATGACGGGAGACGGCGTTAACGACGCGCCGGCGCTGAAACAAGCGGATATCGGTATTGCGATGGGCAGCGGTACTGAGGTTTCTAAGGAAGCCGCCGACATGATTCTTACCGATGATAACTTTGCGTCGATCGAATCTGCGGTCGAAGAAGGGCGATCGGTTTACAAAAATCTGCTCAAAGCAATCAGCTTCATTCTCCCAGTCAACGGCGGAGAATCGATGACAATTTTGCTCAGCACCCTCCTCGGTCGAGAATTGCCGATTTTGTCGCTACAAATTCTCTGGCTGAATATGCTCAACTCGATCACCATGACTGTGCCCCTGGCTTTCGAACCCAAGTCAGCGGGAGTCATGAAACAGCAGCCCCGACCGGTAAACGAACCTTTCCTCACCGGAAATCGGATCAAGCGGATCATCGCTATTTCTCTTTACAACTGGACTCTGATTTTCGGAATGTTTGAATGGGTGCGCCAAGCGGATTGGGGAACTTTGGCACTGGCCCGCACGATGGCGATTCAAGCTTTGGTAATGGGGAGAATTTTTTACTTGTTGAGTCTCAGCCAGTTGTTGCCTTCTTTGATTGCTAAGTTTAGCGGTTCTAAGGAAGAAGTTAGCGGCGCTCCTGCCCTCGGTGTGGGAATTGTCCTGGCGATAATTTTGCAGATTATCTTTGCTAATTCTCCGTTTGTCAATCGCATATTTGAGACGGCTCCGATGAATCTGGATCAGTGGTTGATTTGCTTCGGCGTAGCCCTGCCCATGATCGGTGTTGCTTTGTCGGTCAACCGGTTCGATCCGCCCAACTAATCGAATTTGTAGGTACTGCGATCCCTTAGTAATTTCGGGTGTTTAGAAACCCGGTTTCTTCAAGAAACCGGGTTTCTCTGTTTTACAGAAATCGAACCTAAAAGCCCACTTCATATCATATCCGGTAAATTACTTACGATTAATCGCCAATTTTAGTCCACCAATGAAAACCACTTAACCCTTTTAAAACAGCACATTCGTAAAATGTCAATTATTTCTGTATAATAAACTACAATTTGGTTAAAAAAAAGTAGAGATATATTAACAAAGTAAATGTGCGATCGCTGCGATGTTTGCCGCTTATTGACAAGAGATTTGAATTGCCCCGATCGCCATTCGCTACAACCCTTGCCCAGCAAGTCTTGGTTGGAACCAGTTTTGATAAGCAAACCACATCGCCCTTCCCAACGGTTCGTTATCGATAGCGCGATCCCAAAAGATTTACTTATCAATTGAATTTAATAATTGTTTTATAATTTGCGCAAGATTACGGTAGAGTTAATTATCAAGTCAAGGAAACGTGCCGCTCGCAAAAAGTGAGTTCACACAACTGGGCCGATCGAAATATCGATATTAATCAAAAAAGTCAAATCAGCAGGGATAGTTTAAAGACTTATGCTAGCGATAAATCTTTTGCTCCCTCCTGCCAACCAGCGCTCAAAACAGTTCGCTAAATTCCATTAGCGAACAGAAAAAAAGCGCCTTGATAAACTTCAGTGATGTCGTTACAGAAGATTATGAATTGCAGCGAGGCTAGACTATGACAAGATTTTCCGATCAATTTTCCAGGCGTAAATTTATCGTTACAGCAGGTGCATCTGCCCTGGGTTCAATACTGCTCAAAGGCTGTTTGGGCAATCCCCCCGAACCCGGTGCTACTGCGGGCGGTGGTAGCGGTGTCGGTGCTGGCGGCGCAATACCCGCGGCTACCTCAGTAGTGGCTGTTGCCAACGAGAAAAGAGTCGAAGGAATTGAAAGCACTAAAATTACATTGGGATATATCCCGATCGTCGAAGCAGCACCTTTAATCATTGCCCAAGAAAAAGGCTTTTTTGCCAAATACGGCATGACTGAGGTAACAGTTGCTAAGCAAGCCAACTGGGGATCTGCCAGAGATAACCTAGAAATTGGATCGGCAGGTGGCGGCATAGACGGCGGCCAGTGGCAAATGCCGATGCCTTATCAAATTAGTCAAGGTCTGATCACCAAAAACAGCGTCCAAATTCCCATGTATGTTCTGGCCCAGTTGAACACTCACGGAAATGGAATTGCGATCGCGGCCAAACACCAAGGCAAAGGCCTCGGACTTAAACTAGATCAAGCGGCCCAAGACTACATCAAAGGCCTCAAACAAGCAGGCACGCCGTTCAAAGCAGCCTACACTTTTCCCAAAGCCAACCAAGACTTTTGGATTCGCTACTGGCTGGCAGCTAACGGCATCAATCCCGACACAGATGCCGAGTTGCTAACAGTACCCGCTGCCCAAACCGTCGCCAACATGAAAACTGGAAGTATGGACGCTTTCAGCACCGGCGACCCCTGGCCCCTGCGGATTGTCAAAGAAAACATCGGCTTCATGTCCGCCCTCACCTCCGAAATCTGGAAAGATCACCCAGAGGAATATCTAGCAATTCGCGGCGACTGGGTAGACAAACACCCCAAAGCCACCGAAGCCTTACTCGCAGGACTAATTGAGGCCCAGCAGTGGTGCGACAAACCCGAACATCGAGCCGAATTAGTCGCCATTGTTTCTGGAAGAAACTTCTTTGACGTATCTCCGAGTGTTTTGACGCCTCCTTATCAAGGCAATTATGTTATGGGCGACGGCAAACCAGACATCAACGACTTCAAGAGCAGTCCGCTGTACTGGAAAGACGACCTCGGCAACGTTTCCTATCCCTACAAGAGTCACGATTTGTGGTTCATTACCGAAAGCGTGCGCTGGGGTTTCCTGCCGACAAAAACCTTGGCAGACAAAAAGACACTCATCGATAGAGTCAACCGCGAAGATATTTGGAAGAAAGCAGCTCAATTAGCCGGAGTTGCTGATGCTGACATTCCCAAAAGTACGTCTCGCGGCGTTGAAAAGTTCTTTGACGGCAAAGAATTCAACCCGGAAAATCCCGAAGCTTATCTCAAGAGTTTGGCAATTAAAAAAGTGTGATGGGGTCTTAGCTTCCCATAATTTAGTCTCGAAATTTAGTCTAGAAAATACACAGCACCAGAGATAGGAGATTAGCAGCATGGCTGTAAGTACAAGTCGGAGAGGCGGAGTCGATGTCCAAGGAGCATTTGGCGAGTTTTGGAAAAAGAATTCCTCGAATATCTTGCCGCCAATTTTGGGAGTAATTGGATTTCTGTTAGTTTGGCAATTCCTGTCGAGCACCGGACTGATCAAACTGCCGGGACCGATCAGTGTTTGGACTGACGAACGGACGCGGATATTGTTGCTGTATCCTTTTATGAACTCCAAAACCTACGGAGTCGGCTTATTTTGGCAGACTTTGGCTAGTTTGGAACGGGTGGCAAAAGGCTACACTCTCGCGGCCGCTGTGGGAATTAGCATGGGAGTTGTGGTAGGTACGAATCCCTTCTTGAACAAGGCTTTAGATCCGATTTTCCAGTTTTTGCGGATGGTGGCCCCTTTGGCTTGGGTGCCCATTGCCCTGGCTGCACTGCAACAAAACGAACCTGCTGCTTTGTTCGTGATTTTTATCACTTCAGTTTGGCCGATTTTGATCAACACGGCTGAAGGTGTTCGCCAAATTCCCGACGATTACAACAACGTGGCGAAAGTGCTGCAACTTTCTCGAAAGGAATATTACATCAACATCTTGTTTCCGTCGGCGCTTCCTTATATCTTCACAGGATTGAGAATTGCGATCGGTTTGGCTTGGCTGGCGATTATTGCTGCGGAAATCGTGATGTCTGGGATTACGGGTATCGGCTTCTTTATTTGGAATGCTTACCAGCAAAACTACATCAGCGAAATTCTGTTAGCGGTGTTCTACATTGGCGCAGTTGGTTTGTTGCTCGATCGCATGATGGCTTGGTTGCAGCAAAAGATTGCTCCTTCTCAAGGAAAGTAGCTAATTAGATATGTTGACGGTTGACTGTTGACGGTTGACTGTTGACGGTTCACGGTTACAGCAATTACGAACTCCCTGGCTGAGAAACCTTTTTTTTAAACTCTTGTTAATGGATTAAAAAAAGTTTTTTGGTTGATTTAAGAAACAGGTTGCTGTATCCAGTCATATATTAACTATTAGCTGTTATATATCAACAGCGAACAGCGAACAGCGAACAGTCAACAGTCAACAGTCAACAGTCAAATAACAAACCTACAAAAAAGGCAAGAAAATCATGTCTGTTTTGATTGCAGTAGAACAAGTCGGAAAAGTATTTAATTTAACAGACGGCGGCACATACATAGCCCTCAAAGGCATCGACTTAGAAATTAAAAAAGGAGAATTTATCTCCTTAATCGGACACTCCGGCTGCGGTAAATCTACGCTACTAAATATGGTTGCAGGTTTGGATCTACCGACAGAAGGATTGGTGACGATCGACGGACAAAGAATCACCCAGCCCGGCCCCGATCGCATGGTAGTATTCCAAAACTATTCGCTGCTACCTTGGCGGACGGTCAGAGAAAACATTACCCTAGCGGTAGACTCGGTAATGAGTGGCTTACCCAAAGCCGAACGCCTCGAAATCATTCAAAAACACATTGACATGGTGGGGTTGACGCCTCACGCCGAAAAACAACCTGCATTGCTATCAGGGGGACAAAAACAGCGGGTGGCGATCGCCCGTGCTCTGGCCCTGCGCCCCAAACTGTTACTCTTAGACGAACCCTTCGGCGCTTTGGATGCTTTGACTCGCGGCAACTTGCAAGAAAAGTTGATGGAAATTTGCCAAGAGTACGAAATTAGCGCCCTGATGGTAACTCACGATGTGGATGAGGCCGTGTTGCTGAGCGATCGCATTGTCATGCTCACCAACGGCCCAGAATCGAAGATTGGCGGCATTCTCGAAGTAGACATCCCCCGCCCCCGCAAACGGATGGAAGTAGTCTCACACCCCAGCTACTACGCTCTACGCAGCGAAATGATTTACTTCCTCAACCAGCAGAAGCGCGTCAAAAAACTGCGGGCGCGGAAAGTACCCGCGATCGCCCGCCACGGCCTAGAAAAAGTCAACCTCGAACTCGGCTTTATCCCCCTAGCCGCCTGTGCTCCCCTCGCTGTCGCCAAAGAAAAAGGCTTTTTTGCCAAGCACGGGCTCGATGAAGTCCACCTCGTGCGGGAAACAAGCTGGCGCGGCATCGTAGACGGCATCGCCGCAGGTTACTTAGACGCAGCCCAAATGCCCTCTGGGATGGCGATGTGGTTGAGCTTGGGGGGCCACCAAGAGCAGCCGATTCCGACGGTTACAGCCCTCACCATGAGCCGCAATGGTAACGGAATTACCCTCGCGAGGCGCTTTTACGACCAAGGGATCTACACTCTGGCAGACTTTAAAAAAATGCTCCAGAGAACGCCCGCGCAAACCCACCGTATGGGCATCGTTCACCCTTCTTCGATGCACAACCTGTTGCTGCGTTACTGGCTGGCTTCCGGTGGCATTGACCCGGATCGCGATGTGTTGCTGAAAAATATCCCACCAGCTCAAATGATCGTTGACTTGCAGGGCGGCACTATTGACGGTTTCTGCGTCGGCGAACCTTGGAACTTGCGGGCATCGATGGAAGGAGTCGGCTTTACAGTGGCTACAGATTTGGAACTGTGGCCCGGACACCCCGGCAAAATTCTCGGAGTTCGGGAAGACTGGGCAAATGCTTATCCCAACACTCACATTGCTCTAGTCAAAGCTTTGCTCGAAGCTTGTCACTACTGCGCCGATCCAAATCACGCCGCCGAGGTTTCGGAAATTGTCGCGGGAAGGGAGTACGTCGCTACTGATAAGAGTTACATCCAACTAGGCGATCCGAGATCTGTTGCTTGCAACCTCGATACTCCGATGCGGGAATACGCCCACCACTTGTTTTCTGGAGATGGGGTGAATCGCCCAAGCCGCACCGAACAACTCTGGCACATGGTGCAGATGGCGCGCTGGGGCGATACTGTGTTCCCGCGCAACTGGGTGGAAATTCTGGAGCGGGTGGTGCGAGTCGGTGCGTTCAGCACGGCGGCGCGAGAGCTGGGGATGGCTGATATTACTTACACTCGCGGTTCTCTCAGCTTGTTTGACGGCTCGGTGTTTAATGCTGACGATCCGATCGGCTATCTCAACAATCTGGCGATTAAACGCGATTTCACGATGGCGGAAGTTGTACTCGATTCCGGCCGCCGAGCTGCTTAGAGCGGTTTTTAGTTAGATAAAAACAGGGTAATTGCTAATTGTTAGTTGTTAGTTGTTGGTTGTTAGTTGTTAATTGTTAACTGCTAATTGCTAGTTAGTAATTCCCTCTTCCTTCTTTCCTCTCGCCTCTTCCTTCTTTCCTCGCAAATCACCCAATCACAATTTCCTAAACCCATGCTCAACACCACTAAAAACCAGACGAACACCAAAACTCAAATCCAGCCGGGAAAAGGCCGCCGCCAACCTTTTTTGGTGATGGACAATGTTTATAAAGTATACCCAAACGGTTACAGGGCTTTAGAAAACGTCAATCTGAATGTAGCTGAGGGAGAGTTTATTACTCTGATTGGACACTCGGGCTGTGGCAAATCAACACTGTTAAATATGGTGTCGGGTTTTAGCCATCCGAGCCAGGGCACCGTGTCGATTAACGGAGAGCGGATTACGAAGCCGGGCCCCGATCGCATGGTGGTGTTTCAGGGTTACGCTTTGCTGCCTTGGCGGACGGTGTTTGAAAATGTTTATCTGGCGGTTAATGCTGTATTTCCTGAGAAGTCGAAGGTCGAAAAAAATGCGATCGTCAACGAGCATTTGGCGATGGTGGGATTGACTGAAGCTGCTGAGAAAAGACCGCCGCAAATTTCGGGGGGGATGAAGCAGCGGGTTTCGATCGCCCGCGCTTTGGCAATTCGCCCGAAAGTGCTGATTTTAGACGAACCTTTTGGTGCTCTGGACGCAATTACTAAGGAGGAATTGCAAGAAGAGTTGCTGAAAATCTGGAACGATCACCGCTGTACGGTGTTGATGATTACTCACGATATTGATGAAGCGCTGTTTTTGGCCGATCGACTGGTGATGATGACTAACGGCCCGTCGGCGACAATCGGTGAAGTTTTGGAGATTCCTTTCCCCCGTCCGCGCGATCGGGTTCAAATGATGGAAGATCCGGAATACTACAATTTGCGGAACTACGCCCTAGATTTCCTGTTCCGTCGTTTTGCACACGATCACGATGCCTAATCGGTTGGCAAATCAAAGTTAAAGAGAAGAATTATGAGACTTCTCGAAAAATTTTAATTATTGTGCAGAGTAGGGGTTGGGCATCGTGCCGGCCCTTGACTTACTTTTTTGCAGAAGTCTATTGAAAAGTTTAAGCCTCAGTGTTCCCCGATGTCAGAGGAACATCGCTACGGGCGCAATTTTCCCGATCCGGTTGGGTAAACTGAAGCTTAATGGTGGACGAGAAGTTTTTTCGGACGTTCGGATCTTTTTCCCAGCTTTTACGTCTACCAGCGAAGAGACCCGATTGCCTAGCTGTCGGTAAGCTGGCATGAACATAGCCCACCTTCGATCGAGGGTGGGCTTCTTCTTCATGTTATTAACCGTTTGTGGGCGATCGGTGGTTGGTGCATTCCACCCTTGGAACTGGCACACTGCAGGAACGTTTATGGGTGTTTCATGGATTAAGGCTGTTGTCAATATAGCGGTTTTCAGTGGAGTGAAGTACAGCCGATCGGGTAGGGAAACGGCTGATCCTAAGTCCGGCGCGGGACTCTGTGACTTTTAACCCACATTCCGCACCCCCAACTGGCACATACGCGGATTGAGGAAGTAAAAGTGAATCATCGGAGATAATAA
>NZ_JAUBTU010000134.1:0-15143 GCF_036705085.1 Microcoleus sp. B6-A1 | reverse complement strand
CCAAAAAGGACGGGCGGGACGCCCATCCCACAATAACAATTAAAATTGTAAGTTATTTAATTCGCGCTCCTAAAGATGTCTTCGTTTAGTCTTCTTCGACTGGAACAGCCTGGTATCTTGATTCGGATACCAAGGGTTCGAGTGTTTTGCCCTTAATATTTTCGGGGGTTACTGCAATTGAGTTGTTGGGGTTGACGATGCCGCCGGAGATGATGACTTTAAAGGCATCTTCGATCGACATTGACAAGTTGACTAAATCTGCCTCCGGCACTATAGCGTACCATCCGGTGGTGGGGTTGGGAGTGGTGGGGATGAAAATGCCGATCGGGGTTTCACCGGAAAGGTGAGGTGGGATGTCGTTACTCTCGATCGTACCGGTCACAAATGCTAAAGTCCAGATTCCCCGCCGCGGATATTCCACTAACACCACGCGGCGAAATTTGTCGTTTGATTTGAGGAGGGTTCCCAGCAGTTGTTTGAGGGTTTTGTAAACCGAACCGGCTAGGGGAATTGCCTGCAACACCCGTTCCCCAAAATCTAGCAGCCACTTGCCGAAAATGTTGCGGGCCATTAAGCCGATGACTAAAATGCTCAGCAGGGGTACAGCCAGCCCTACTAAAAGATTTAGCAGATTCACCAAAATCGGGTGGAGTCCGTCAAAAGGGTTGATCTGCTTGGGAATTTTGGTGAGAAAATTGATCACCCAACTGGCGACGGTAATTGTCAGCCAGATGGTGGTAGCTAAGGGTATCACTACCAATAGTCCTGCGATCAGGTCGTTTTTTAAGTCTTGTTTGATGCGTTGGAGCACGGCGGGTCAAATCTCCTCGTAACTGGTTCCCAATAACCTGAATAAAGCTGAGACTAAAGCAACTGCACGGGCTTTACTGGATGTCACCATAGACGATCGTCTTCAATTCTGCTAAACCCTACCCTTTCTGAGGGGGAAGAGTTAGGGATCGCCGGTGCTGTACCTTTATTTTAAAGAATTATTGCAAGTTGGCGCTTGATTTTAATATATGCGGGCTGTGCAGCAGCTCACCGTATTGTATATTTTAAGACATTTTGGGTCGGTTCAATCAATAAGCCGATCGGTCAATCGATTTTAGATTTTAGATTTTAGATTTTAGATTTTAGAGGCGACCCCAGGGATAAATGCGGGGGCTTGAGGATTTTAGACTTTCGATTTTGGATTGATTCCACGGATAAATCACGTGGCGGGTACCACCTTTGAAATTCGTGGTCAGAGACAGCCTGGGAGTCGAAGTGTAGCGAGTCCCGATCTAATTTTCTGTGATTTGTATAGGAAATTAATGGGTCGATCGAGCTTTCTCAGATTTTCGGCGGGGTGGCACTTCGTTTTACTTATATCTTGCACCCTTTTCCATAAGCTTTTTATGGACGGGCTCTCCTGCTCATCCCACAATCAAATTCACTCTTTGTGGAACAGGCCGGAAAGCCTGTTCTTGAAAATGGTGCAAAATATGAGTTTTACCGAATTCAGGGAATCTCTGCAGGTTGAGTGCAGTGTGTTTGCAAAAATCTATCTTTAGATAGATGAAGTGTAACCAGTTCCTACTACAATAACATTGCTTTTTGTGGGGCGACTGTGATAAACAAGCCAACAGTTGCCTACCATGCAACACTTGCATGGTAGGCAAATCCGGCAAAAAATAAAGCAGACATACCAGCAACTTTGACTTTTTTTGACACAATTGCTCGAACTTCTGGAAATAAGGGTAGAATTCAAGCGAATTCGAGCTGGAGAGGAGCGACAAAGCACTATAGAATTAACTCGGACATCACTACAAAAAAAATAATCTGCCAAACGAGGTAGCAGTAGTTAGTAGCAAGCGAGATAAATTACTACATAGCTAGTTGTTTCTAGCCAGAAGCGCGAAACTATTTGTTCAACAGGGTATAGCTAAACGGTTGCAGAGAAGCAAGACTCCAGCGGTGCCGATTCCTTGGAAACCGACGAAAGTTAAGGAAAAACAAGCGTACTAGCCAATCAAGTCAGAGCGGGGATTCACCCCGCAGCAAGAAGCAAGAGACTTGATTAGAAGTTAGGATTGAGATATGAATGCTCAACTCATGAAACCAATTAATTTTTACATTTTTTATGCCATTCAAAACCCCAGACTTTTTTTGGCTTCACTTAAATCCGCAGCCCGATCAAATTTTGTATAAACCGGTAATTAATATTTAAGTAAAAGGAATTTTTGTGAAAACGCTCAATATCCTCTTAGTAGAAGACAGTCCCCTAGATGCCGAACTGATTGAGGCATATCTAATGGATGGCGGGCTTCAATTTTCTCTGGTGTGTGTGGAAACTAGAGAAGACTTTGCCACGGCGCTGGAAAAAAAATGTTTTGACATTATTTTGGCAGATTATATGCTGCCTTGTTTTAACGGGATAGCTGCATTGGAAATCGCCAACACTACTTGTCCGGGAGTGCCGTTTATTTTTGTTTCGGCTACTTTGGGCGAGGAAGTGGCGATCGAAACTTTGAAAAGCGGCGCTACTGATTATGTTCTCAAACGCCGTTTGATACGCCTGGTGCCGTCGATTCAGCGGGCCCTGCGGGAAGTTCAAGAACGGAACGAGCGCAAGCAAGCTGAAGCACAGCAGCAGGAAAGCGAAGCTCGATTTCGGATTATGGCAGATACCGCGCCGGTGATGATTTGGATGTCGGACACTGACCAACTTGGCGATTACTTTAACAAAGTTTGGCTGGAGTTTACCGGTAGAACTTTGGCGCAAGAAATGGGCACTGGTTGGATGGAAAGCTTGCACCCAGATGACTTGCCAGAATGTCGGGATATTTACCAAAAAGCCTTCGACGCTGGCAGCGAGTACCGAATCGAATGCCGCCTGAGACGCTATGACGGGGAATACCGCTGGGTTTTGGGTACGGGCGTACCCAGGTACAGGCCCGATCACACTTTTGCAGGTTACATCGGTTCTTACATCGATATTAGCGATCGAAAACTGGCAGAACAAGAACGCGCTGCCGCTTTGTCCCGCGAACAAGCAGCGAGGTTGCAAGCAGAAGAAACTGCTAAAGCGCTGCAATCGGCAAACGATCAAATTACTAACATTCTCGAAAGCATTACCGATGCTTTTATCGCTGTTGATTTAAATTGGAACTATACCTATGTCAACCACCAAGCTATTGAGCTGTTAGGCAGACCAAAAGCAGAACTGATTGGTAAAAAAGTTTGGGATATATTTCCCTGGGCTGTCGATTTACAGTTTTACAAAATGGCGACCAAAGCACTAGCAGAAAAGGTAACGATCGAGTATGAAGAATTCGTGCCGCTATGGAATAAGTGGTTGAAGGTGCGTTTTTATCCTTCCGATTCTGGTTTGTCGGCTTACATCCAAGACGTTAGCGATCGCAAGCACACAGAAGCTGCACTCAAAGCTAGCGAAGAAAAGCTGAAAATGTTGGCAGAAGCTAACTTGATAGGAATTATATTCGGGGATGTTAACGGCGGCATCATGGAGGCTAACGACGAATTTTTGCGGATGGTTGGCTACAGACGGGAACAGTTGCAGCGCGGGGAATTAAACTGCATTGACATTACGCCGCCGGAGTACCAGTCTCTCGACGAAAAGGGGATTGCAGAGGCACAAGCAACGGGAGTTTGCACTCCCTACGAAAAGGAATACCGGAGGCAAGACGGTAGCCGGATTCCGGTGCTGATCGGATATGTTTTGCTGGGGGAAAAGCGTCAAGAATTTGTGGCTTTTATTCTCGATTTGACGGTTGGCAAGCAGTTGGAAAGAGAACTGCACGATCGAGCCCAGGAATTGGCGCGGGCGAACCGGATTAAAGACGAGTTTCTGGGAACTTTGTCCCACGAATTGCGGACACCGCTGAATGCGATGCTGGGATGGGCGCAACTGCTGCGAAACCGCAAGTTTGACGAAAAAACGACTGTTCGGGCTCTGGAAACGATCGACCGCAATACGCGCTCGCTGGCAACTCTGATCGACGATTTGCTGGACGTGTCGCAGATTATTACCGGTAAACTGTCGCTGAATTTGCGGTGGGTGGATGTGATTTCGACTGTTGAGGCTGCGATCGATACTCTCGCGCCCGCGATTGCCGCCAAAAATATTGAAATTGTGACGGATTTCGACCCAACTACCGGGCGGATTTTTGCCGATTCGGGCCGCTTGCAGCAGGTAGCGTGGAATTTGCTGTCGAATGCGATTAAGTTTACTTCCGGTGGCGGACAGGTGAGGGTGGCGGTGCGAAAGATGGAGAGGACTTTTGCCCGTGAGGAATTGGCTTGCTGTAAAAATTTGTCGCCCGCTAGTGTCGAAATTGAGGTTAGTGACACGGGACAAGGGATTTCAGAAGAGTTTTTGCCACACGTTTTCGAGCGGTTCAGCCAAGCTGACAGCTCTATAAGGCGATCGTACAACGGATTGGGTTTGGGTTTGGCCCTAGTGCGGCATTTTGTGGAAATGCACGGGGGGACGGTGCAAGCCGAATCTGCCGGGAAGGGAAAAGGATCGAGGTTTTTAGTGAAATTGCCAATTCAACAGCTTCATTGCGACGGCGGATTGTCTGTTGCTGGACTCGGGGAGTGGGCGATTCCTGAAAGCAAGGCGCGAGCCCCTGTAAAGGAGTCTTTTGTCAGCAGCAATCTTTCTGGAGTGCGGGTGTTGGTGGTAGATATCGACGCGGATTCCCTGGATTTTGCCTGTACAGTGCTCGAAGATTGCGGAGCTCAGGTGGAGACTGCTAGCTCTGGAATGGCTGCCCTGGAGGCGATTGAAAGGCTGAATCCGGATGTGTTGGCGATCGATATCGAGATGCAGGCCCCTGATGGAGAGGCTTTGCTGCAGCAAGTGCGATCGCGGATGGTGGATAGGGAAATTCCGGCGTTGGCGTTTACGGCGGTTGATAGGGTAGAGGAACGGGTACGGGCGCTGCAGCAAGGTTTTCAAGTTTACGTGCCCAAGCCGATCGAGCCTGCTGAGTTGGTGGCGGTGGTGGCAAGTTTGGCGGGACGCCCGAAGGATTTTAGATTTTAGATTTTAGATTTTAGATTGACTCGGCGATGACGGATGTCGTAACTACAAACCAATTTTCTTGCATTCGAGCGATCGGATAATAATTCTTAGGACTAAGGCCAACTGGCAGATTAAACAAAAATATGTAGTTGCGCTTGTGCGCTCTTAGCTTAGGAAATAGCGTATAGCCTTTCGAGCTCTCATATGAGGTACGACTGGCCTCCGTGGCCTCCGTGGCCTCCGTGGGCATACCTCACCACGCTTGAGAACCGCTATACAAGCGCAACTACATAATTAAAATTTAAGCTTTTTAAGCTTTATTTGTGACAGATGCCCTTAGTCCTAATCCGGCAGAAAAACTTTTTAGTATTAATTAGACTTAGAGCTAATTTGTCAACTCCCAAAAGTAAGAAATTTAATTTATGTCACAGTGTGTAGTTTTTGATACTGATAGCAGTTTCTCAAAGGAATGCAACTGTAGACCAGTTCCAAACCCCGATCATCATCAGTATTAAGATTTCTAAAATCTAAAATCTAAAATCTAAAATTGTATGAGGTTCAAGGACGATCGCCCTTAACAGTCTCTCCTCAAATATCAAGTTCAGCAATTAGCTGCTTCATTAAGCATGACTCTTAATTACACTTAATCTAATTTGTCATACCTCAAAAGTTATAGATTTAATTTAAGTCAAAGTTTTTAGCTTTTGATCAGAGGTGCAGGGACGATCGCCCATCACACTATCTCCTCAAATATCAAGTTCAGCAACGAGATGCTTCATTAGAAAAATATTCGGCCGACATAAATGCTTCTAACACTCCTCTATTGCCCGCCGTGCAATGATTTTTGGGTTTTTGGATGTGGACTGGTCGCACGCTTCCCACTATCGACGGCTAGATACCAATTGCACCCGGCCGGCATCCATTTCATCCATTAATAACTCTAAAGCCTCATAATCAATATCCGAGATGTACCCCAAACGGGTGAGCTCGTAGTTGATTTCGTTTTCAATGTCAGGCGTCAACTGCTTAATGTAGAGGGCTTTTTCTACAAGTTGACGAATAGCATGAGTTGCTTGCATAGTAAGTCGGAGAACTCCGTACATTTTTATTCTCCTCTGAATTGTCGAGCAAACAGGTGATCTAGATCAGAACTAATAAGTGATTTAAATTACATTGTTCAGTTTTATCTAACAGCTAGGGCCAAGTCGATCGCAATTTTTATAGTTACCAAGACTCAACCTACAGACATAAATAAAAAATAGTATAGTAGCTTACGTTTCCTCCCCAAATCTTACGCAAAACTTCATAAAAAAGAGTCAATAAATAAAGATTCAGTAAAACTACTGACAACAACTGGTCAGTTTGCCTCAGATTAAGTTAGGCTCAGAGCAATCAAGTAGGTTTAGGCTTACATCCGTCCAGCGCAGTAGTTGAAAATACGTAGCAATCATAGGTTTGACATATGCAGACACTTCTTGCCCATAAACCAATTACGGTGATTCGACCCCTAGACTACCTGAATGCAGCCACCTGCGGAGAATTCGGCGTACAACTAATGACAGCAATTGCAGCCCCCGGTGTTGTAGCGGTACTCGTAGATTTGGACGCGGTAAAATTTATTGACAGTGCCGGTTTGATGGCATTGGTTTCGGGCCTGAAGCAGGCGAAAAAAATGGGGCGCAGGTTTAGTCTTTGCTCGGTATCCCCAGGGATTAAGATGATTCTGGAACTCAGCCAACTCGATCGAGTGTTTGAGATATTTGAAAATGTCGATAGCTTTGAAGCCGAACACTCCTGCGTAAAACAACACTGATAGAGCCTCCTGGGCGACGAGAACAGGCAAAAAAACACAGCAAATTCGGTTAAATGCCCGAAAAGACAGACTACTGTCGTTGGCGTGTTGGCAGATTTTAAGGTAGGCTGCTTAAGAGTCGCAAATATTTAGCGAGTCGAGCCGTGGCAGTAAAAGTCGAAGAATTACTTACAGCAGACATTAATCAGCCTGCTCGTTATCTGGGAAACGAATTGGGATCTACGCACAAGCCTTGGGACGGGGCGTTGGTGCGCTGGGTTCTCACTTACCCAGAAGTTTATGAAGTTGGTGCTTCCAATCTGGGGCACATCATCCTTTACAACATTTTGAACGCAGGGCCGAGACAGTTGTGCGATCGAGCTTATTTGCCCGCACCAGACTTGGCAGCAAAACTGCGATCGACCAAAACTCCGCTGTTTGCCGTAGAATCGAGGCGATCGCTCACAGAATTTGATATTCTGGGCTTCAGCCTCAGCTACGAACTCGGAGCCACAAACATTCTGGAAATGCTGGATTTAGCCGGCATTCCCCTAACTTGGCAAGAAAGAGCGACCAATCCCCAAAACGGTCAAATGCCACTGATTTTTGCTGGCGGGCAAACGGCAACTTCCAACCCCGAACCCTACGCGGACTTTTTTGACTTCATCGCTTTGGGAGATGGAGAAGAGTTGCTGCCAGAAATTGGCTTGATTTTGGCAGAAGGCAAAACAAATAATTTGAGCCGAGAAGCATTGCTGCTGGATTTAGCGCAAATTCCAGGCGTCTACGTCCCGCAATTCTACGATATGGCGGCCGACGGTTCCGTTCATCCCAACCGCCCGCAAGTTCCAGAACGAATTCTGCGCCGCGTGGCGACTCCCATACCAGCTTATTCGATCGGCCTGGTTCCCTACGTCCAGACAGTACACGACAGACTGACAGTAGAAATCCGTCGGGGATGCACCCGCGGGTGTCGATTCTGTCAGCCGGGAATGCTGACTCGCCCCGCGCGCGATGTCGAACCGCAGCAAGTCGTAGAGGCGATCGAACAGGGGATGCAAGCCACCGGGCACAGCGAGTTTTCCCTGCTTTCCCTCAGTTGTTCCGACTATCTGGCACTCCCCGCAGTTGGGATGGAAATCAAAAATCGCCTGAAAGATAAAAATATTTCTCTGTCTCTACCCAGCCAGCGAGTTGACAGATTTGACGATAATATTGCCGACATTCTCGGCGGTACGCGACAAGGCGGTTTGACTTTTGCCCCGGAAGCTGGTACTCAGCGGATGCGCGACATCGTTAACAAAGGTTTGACTAACGAAGAATTGCTTCGGGGTGTCAAAACTGCGGTCGATCGCGGCTGGGATAAAATCAAGCTGTATTTTATGATCGGTTTGCCCGGAGAAACCGATGAAGATGTTGTGGGTATCGCTGAAACAGTCCGCTGGCTGCACAGGGAATGCAGGATCGATGGCAGGCGGGGACTGAATTTTAATTTGACAATTTCTAATTTTACGCCTAAGCCTCACACTCCTTTTCAGTGGCACTCGGTTTCTACTGCTGAGTTTTCCCGCAAGCAAAAACTCCTCAAGGAAGAGTTTCGCGGGATGCGAGGCGTCAAGGTGAATTACACTGATGTGCGGATTTCGGCAATGGAGGATTTTGTCGGAAGGGGCGATCGACGTTTGGGCGCTGTAGTCCGCCGCGCTTGGGAACTTGGCGCGGGTATGGATGCGTGGTGGGAAAGCTTGGATCAGGCTTACAAAGCTTGGACTCAGGCGATCGATGAGTCGGGCCTTACCTGGAAATACCGCCAAGTCGAAAGCGGCGAGTGGAATCTTTTTGAGAAGGAAGAGGAGCACGACACGGATGCGGACACGGATACACGGATGAATTTAACGGCGGAGGCGGGCACGGGGGCACCGCCCCTACTGGATCAACCTTTGCCTTGGGATCATTTAGATACGGGAATCGACAAAAACTGGCTGAAAATTGACTTGCAAAAGGCTTTAGAAGCAGCGACGGTTCCCGACTGTTCCTTTGAAGGGTGTTCGCGCTGCGGGGTGTGTGGCACTGATTTCGGACACAATGTGGTTGTGGATGCGCTGCCAATTCCTGAGTTTGCTGGGGAGTTTGTCCCGAATACGGAGCGGAAACAGCGTTTGCGGGTTTGGTTCGGGAAGGTGGGCGATATGGCTTTGGTTGGTCATTTGGATTTGATCCGATTGTTCGATCGAGTAGTCCGCAGAGCCGATTTGCCGATTTCGTTTACCGGGGGGTTTCACCCGAACCCTCGGATTTCTCTGGCAAATGCTCTGCCTCTGGGTGTTACCAGCACTGGGGAAATTGCCGACTTTGAGCTCACTGAGTCGATCGATATTGAGAGTTTTCGGGAAAAGTTGGGGGCTAAGCTGCCGGAAAATATTCCGATTTACAAGGTTGAGTCGATCGATCTCAAGGCTCCTTCTGCTAACCAGTTGTTAGAAGCAGCGGAGTACGTAATTACTGTGGCCTCCGCAGGCTCGTTGACAGAAAATGGCGAATTAGACCATGAAAATTCTGCTCCTGTCTCTGTGGCTCCTGATGCCAACTGGGAAGCTTGGGTCAAGACGATAGTCGAAACCGAGGCTTTTTGGCGGGTGCATACTACTAAGTCGGGAAAGACGCAGGATGTCAATTTGCGCGATCGACTGCACAAACTAGAACTTGTAGAGCAGAAACCACACAGCAGCACAAGAGCTAGGAGTGGTACATCCGAAGGTAGAGCCGTCTTGCGCTTTACCGGCAGTTGTCGCAGCGATGGCAACTTGCTAAAGCCAGAACATATTGTTTTCATGCTCGAACAAGTCAGCCAGCAGGAAATTCAGCTTCTGCAGGTTGAGCGTAGTCAGCTAATCCTAGGTTATGGTTAAGATAGGGAAGCCGTGGTGGAATTTTTTACCTTCGGCTCTCGATCGGGATGTGTCCTTTCACGCTATAATCGCTTGTTATGGAAGCCGCGGCGGCTCGAGCGCTTTAGTCGCTCGCCGCCCTCGTCAACCAGCAACGCGGGCTGGGTGCAATTTGCTTCTGTTCAAGACTTCAAGCCTTTTTGTTGTACATTCACGGGCTAAATCTAGCGCCAAACCCGCCGGAGCGGGGCCTGAACCAAATTTAGCGATTAATTTCGATCGATCGACTGGTTGTCGGTGGTCGGCTTATTCAAAAATCTCACGGTTCAAACCGCAGAGCGGATATTCAACAATAGATGTTTTTGACGGGTCAAAAAACGGAGATAAGCCCCCGACTTAAGTCGTGGAGAACCAAAAATTTTAGATTTTAGATTAAAGTTCCAGCTCCCAGATTCGTCTGTCGAGTAAATCTAAAATCTAAAATCTAAAATCTAAAATCGACTGACCCGTCAAAAAACGCAGATAAGCCCCCGACTTAAGTGGTGAAGAACCAAAAATTTTAGATTTTAGACTCTAGTTCAATCTCCCAGATTCATCTGTGGAGTAAATCTAAAATCTCAAATCTAAAATCGACTGACCCGTCGAAAAACGGAAATAAGCCCCCGACTTAATTCGTGGAGAACCAAAAATTTTAGATTTTAGACTCTAGTTCAATCTCCCAGATTCATCTGTGGAGTAAATCTAAAATCTAAGATTTAAAATCTAAAATCGACTGACCCGTCAAAAAACGGAGATAAGCCCCCGACTTAATTCGTGGAGAACCAAAATTTTAGATTTTAGACTAAATTTCAATCTCCCAGATTCATCTGTGGAGTAAATCTAAAATCTAAAATCTAAAATCTAAAATCGACTGACGAGGTTTTAGGGTTGGCAGGGGCGGAGGTTGCAGTCGAATGCCAAGCTGGGGTATGTTGAGTGCGATCGCACAAGAATTCAACAAAAGTCCTTACGCTTTCACTCCTACCAACTTTCGCTCAAAACCAGCCCTCAACCACCACGCAAGCGGAGTTATCAGTTCGTAGTGTTAAGTTGTGTGTTAAGAAATTGGTACGGTGTCAATGAATTTATTCGCGCTCGTTCAAAGGAAGAGTTGTAAGTGTTGAATTTTGAGTATTGATTTCGCAATTGTCAACTCAAATCTCAATATTGCTAACTCGATAAAAGCCTCCTTATTTCTATCTCTCAGATTTATCTGCTGAGCATAACTCATAACTCTGTACGGGCGGGTTTAACTACTTTATCTGTAACAGTTAACAGTTAACAGTGAACAGTCAACAGTTAACAGTGAACGGTCAACAGTTAACTTTCTTTCCACCCTGCACCAACTCACAGCTAATAACTCTTCAAGCTACTACTAATTACAGTCTAAGTCAGAGGCACTATGAGTGCGTAAGTGTCTCTAACTTGCTGCCAGTTTTTTGAGGAAATTGAATGACAAAGCAGATAGTTATAGCAGAGCAGCATCGCATTGCTGCCGTCTTTTCAGAAGATCAAATCCAAGAACTTGTGGTAGCCACAGGCAGCCACCAAGTCAGTGACATTTACTTGGGAATTGTTGAAAATGTACTCCCAGGGATAGATGCGGCCTTCGTTAATATTGGCGACCCAGAACGTAACGGGTTTATGCACGTCACAGACCTCGGCCCGCTGCGCCTTAAACGCTCGGCCGGAGCAATTACAGAACTCCTGACCCCCCAGCAGAAAGTGGTGGTACAGGTAATGAAAGAACCGACGGGCAGCAAAGGCCCCCGGCTGACAGGCAACATTACCCTGCCAGGCCGCTATTTGGTACTGATGCCCTACGGCAGGGGAGTCAATCTCTCACGGCGGATCAAGTCGGAAGCCGAGCGCAACCGCCTCAGAGCCCTAGCTATTTTGGTGAAACCGGCCGGGATGGGGCTGCTGGTACGCACTGAAGCTGAAGGGATGACCGAAGAAGCGATCATGGAAGATTTGGAAGTCCTCCAAAAACAGTGGGAAGCCGTTCAACTAGAAGGCGGTACTTCGCGGGCGCCGGCACTGCTCAACCGGGATGACGATTTTATCCAGCGGGTGCTGCGAGATATGTTCAGCGGTGACGTGAATCGGATTGTGGTGGACTCGCAAAATGGAATTAAGCGGGTGAAGCAGCAGTTGATGAGCTGGAACGGCGGTAAACTGCCTGCGGGAGTTTTGATCGACCACCACCGAGAGCGCGCCTCGATTTTAGAATTTTTCCGGGTTAACGCTGCGATTCGAGAAGCCCTCAGACCAAGGGTTGATTTGCCTTCGGGTGGTTATGTGATTATCGAGCCGACTGAGGCGCTGACGGTGATTGATGTCAACTCTGGCTCGTTTACTCGATCGGCGACGGCTCGGGAAACGGTACTCTGGACAAATTGCGAAGCAGCCACGGAAATTGCTAGACAACTGCGGTTACGCAATATTGCCGGGGTGATTATTGTTGACTTTATTGACATGGAATCCCGCCGCGATCAGTTGCAGGTGCTGGAACATTTCAATAAAGCTCTCAAAGCTGACAAAGCTCGGCCACAAATCGCTCAACTGTCGGAATTGGGGCTGGTAGAACTGACTCGCAAGCGCCAAGGTCAAAATATTTACGAGTTGTTCGGCCACAGTTGCCCTACTTGCAGCGGGTTGGGTCATCTGGTGCGCTTGCCCGGAGAAGAAGACTTCGCCGCAGCGGTGCGGGAATCGGCCGATCGCACTGTTGCTACCTCGAACCGCGTTTTGTTGAATTTGCCCGAAGGGTTGGAACGCCGCAGCTTGACGCCTGTGGCGGCTGCAACTCCTGCCCCAGTGCGGGAAGAACGCTCCCCCGAACCTGCTCGGGCTGCTTGGGAACCTCAAAGCGAAAGTTTGGATTTTGAGACCGGCAGCAACGCATCGCCTTTGGACTTGCTCAACCATCCCAGCTATCAGGATTTGGGGAACGGAACTAGACGCCGCCGCCGCCGCCGGATTGGCGAAGAGCCTTTTGCTCTCCCGGCGGAGGAGGAACCGGTACGCAGCAAGTTGCGGCTGCCGAATACTTCGAGCGCGCCCGTCGCGGATACGCGCTCTGAGTATCTGGCACCCCCCGGCATCCGGGCGGCTTCGGAGGGCTTCGGGCTGGTGAATATGGCTACTGTTGGCAGGCGCGAGGATTTCGATCGCGTGCGTCCCGCTAAGTCTGAGTTGATGAAGCCGATGGTCGAGCCTCCAGAGGTGATTTCGGTGGAAATGACGGCGGAGGAGCAGGATGTTTATGCTCTGATGGGGGTTTCTCCTTTGGTGCTGACCGATCGCAGCGTCAAAAATCCTAAGAATGCGATCGTTTCGGTGACTCTCCCCGGATCGGCCCCGAACAAGCCGCCTTTCGAGCAGCTCGAATTTGAATTTGAACCGACGACGCCTCCACCGAATGCTGAGGAACAGGATTATTATTCAGAAAGATCGGTAGTTGAGCCTGTTTTTTCTGAGGATGATGAGGCCCAAATTTACGGCGAGAGTTCGATCGACTCAACTGATGATTTTGATCGGATGGAGGAACCCAGCGATGTGATGGGCGAATCCTATGAGCCGATCGAATCCTATGAGTCGATCGAACTCAATGAGCCGATCGAACTCAATGAGCCGATCGAATCAAGCGAACCCGAGGAGCCTGCTATTAACCGCCGCCGCCGCCGCCGCTCATCTGCCCTTTTGGATGAATAGTTATGAAGGAAGAGGGAAGAGATAAGAGGGAAGAAAGAAGAAGGAAGAAGGAAGAAGTAGAAATTTTTACTCTCTTCCCATCTTTCCATCTTCCCCTTTCCCCCTCTCCCTCGGACTCTCTAGTAATTGCGGGTGTGGATGAAGTCGGACGAGGGGCTTTGTTCGGGCCGGTGGTGGCTGCTGCCTGCATTTTGCCCGACGAAGTTCTCGATGAATTAGCAAGTTGCGGGGTGCGCGACAGCAAGCAGTTGAGTGCCGCAGCCCGGAGTCGGTTAGCTGTGAAAATCCGGGCTGTGGCTGTTGACTGTCAAATTGGTGTGGCTTCGGTGCGGGAGATCGATCGCCTCAATATTTTGCAGGCTTCTTTGTTGGCGATGAAACGGGCGATTTTGAAGTTGAAGGTGACGCCGGATTTGTGTTTGGTTGATGGGAATCAAAGGATTCCCAATTTGGCGATCGAGCAAGAGACGATGATCAAGGGTGATGGGCGATCGATTCAGATTGCTGCTGCTAGTATTGTGGCGAAGGTTTGGCGCGATGAATTAATAGTGCGTTTGGCTGTTAAGTATCCTGAATATGACTTGACAAACAACAAAGGATATGGTACAAAAAAACATAAATTAGCTTTAGAACGGTTTGGTGTGTCTGTCTTTCACCGGGTGTCATTTAGTCCTTGCCGAGAATCTTAAAATTTACAGAAAAGCCTGCATAAAATTTACAATAAATTCGAGGATGGGCACATCGCATGGGAGCATCTCTGCGGAGAACAAAAAGTATTTTTTAACAGTGCGAGCGGGGACGCTCGCACTACATACAAAACTGAGATGCTCCCCATCGCAATCAGCCTCCAGAAACCCCGCAACATATTAATAGAGAATAAATCCCATGACTGACACTTCACTAACAATTCCCGGATATCGCATCCTCGATCGCATTTACAACGGCTCCAGAACCCAAGTTTACCGAGCGCTCTCCGAATCAGACCAACAACCCGTCGCCATCAAAATCCTGCAAAGCGAATATCCCACTTTCAACGAACTCGTACAGTTTCGGAATCAGTACATAATCACCAAAAATCTTGACCTGACAGGAATTGTTAAACCCCTGGCGCTCTCCAACTACCGCAACGGTTTTGCTTTAGTCATGGAAGATTTTGGCGGGATCTCTCTTACCGAATATACCGCCCTTCGCCCACTCAGTAGCGCCAATTTTTTACCAATAGCAATTCAAATAGTCAAAGTATTAGAAGGACTCTATCGCGATCGAATTATTCACAAAGATCTAAAACCCCAGAATATTCTAATTAATCCCAACACCAAAGAAGTCAAAATCATCGACTTCAGTATTTCTTCCCTTTTGCCCAGAGAAAACCAAGAAATTATCAGCCCTAACGTTCTGGAAGGAACGCTAATTTATATGTCTCCCGAACAAACCGGTAGAATGAATCGAGGTATCGACTACCGCACCGATTTCTACTCGCTGGGAGTCACATTTTACGAACTACTGACAGGACAATTACCCTTTAATTCTACCGAGCAAATGGAGTTAGTTCACTCCCATCTCGCCCCAGGGTAAACGCATCTAAATTAAGTTGACAGAAAATCATATTTGTGCGTGAGTCTTTTTCTGAAAAAATCCTTCTTAAAACTCTTAAATCCGATGGAATTAACCCAGT
>NZ_JAUBTU010000133.1:13500-15365 GCF_036705085.1 Microcoleus sp. B6-A1 | reverse complement strand
GAATCATCGCTGTCACGACGGTCAATGATATCAACTGTTTCCGAATCATCGCTGTCACGACGGTCAATGATATCAACGGTTTCAGAATCATCGTTGTCACGACGGTCAATGATATCAACCGTTTCCGAATCATCGCTGTCGTCGTCAATCAAATCAACAGTTTCAGAATCATCGCTGTCGTCGTCAATGATATCAACAGTTTCAGAATCATCGCTGTCGTCGTCAATCGCATCGACAGTTTCCGAATCGCCAATATTTATGTCGATCTCAATGAGGCCAGCCTTTTCAGAATCCTCAATATTTATGTCGATGTCAATGATGCCAGCCTTTTTAGTGCTGTACTTGTCTCCTTTGAGAATAGGTGCGCTCGCCATTTTGATTACTCCTTATTGTTTGGTAATTGATACAAAATTTCGCCCGATCTTGAAATGAAAGTCGTCGTTGCCAGTGCCGCCCCACAGGTCGTCGTTGCCACCAAAACCCGACAATATGTAATTTCCTGCTTTGCCATAGATTTTGTCAGCTTGATTAGTTCCCACTAATGATTTGTGAAACTTACCGCCGTTATCAGTGTTGTTGTCATTGAATTGAGTACCGTAGATATCAATTTCAGTTTCTCATTAGTATTTCAAACTAATTGGTTTATTGAGGAAGTAATGGTGGGTATTTATATTTTTTTGCTGCCCTTTTCGCTTCCTGTTATCAGTTTGTTGCTAAAACTATCGAACAGCAATGGTGATAAAATCAGGTATTATAGGAACTGATAAATAGCTTCAGGTTCTGAATTTATAGGGAAAAATCAGGTGCATCCTGACAAAGCACCATAAAAATCAGGACAGAGGCATCAGACCAAAGAAACCGGGTTTTTGACCTAATCTGTTGGCTGCGGCGAAGGATTATCGTAAAAAACCCGGTTTCTGACCACCGATTCGTATGTCCTAAAAATCAGTAAAAGTCAGGTTATTTGGTAAATCTCTACATAGTCAGGTTGCCGATCGTACAATCAAATATAGATTTGGGTGCAGGCAATTATGAAAGAATTTCCAGTTAGCGATGAATATCAGATTGGCGGTAGTCTCCCAGCAGATGCGTCGTGTTACGTGACGCGGCAAGCCGACTGGGACTTTTACGAATGTTTGAAGGCCAATGAGTTTTGTTACGTGCTGAATTCGCGGCAAATGGGCAAATCTAGTTTGCGGGTGCGGACGATGCAAAGGCTGCAAGCTGAAGGTACTGTTTGCGCTTCTATCGATTTAACTGGGATTGGTAAGGAAGATGTAACTCCCGAAAAGTGGTATGCAGGCATTGTTAATTCTTTAGTCAGTAGCTGTCAGCTAGGTAATAAAATTAATTGGCGGAATTGGTGGCGCGAACGCCGGGATTTGTTATCGCCCGTCCAGCGGTTTAGTTTATTTATTGAAGAAGTTGTTTTAGTTGAAATAGAACCAAGTATTGTTATTTTTATTGACGAGATCGATCGAGTGTTGAGCATGAACTTTTCTAGCGATGAGTTTTTTGCTCTGATTCGCTGGTTTTACAATCAAAGAGTTGACCATCCTCTGTACCAGCGTTTGACTTTTGCGCTGTTGGGGGTGGCTACGCCTTCGGATTTGATTGCTGATAAAACTCAAACTCCTTTTAATATTGGTAAGGCGATAAATTTACGCGGTTTTCAGATTGATGAAGTGCAGCCTTTGATTGATGGTTGGCGGGGGCAAGTTGCTAATCCTGAAAGTGCGATCGCAGATATTTTGGATTGGACGGGGGGACAACCTTTTTTGACGCAAAAGCTGTGCAAGTTAATGCTGGAAAAGGAGTTAAAGAGAGTTAACCGCAGAGGCGCAGAGGGCGCCGATCAAGACAGG
>NZ_JAUBTU010000133.1:0-13400 GCF_036705085.1 Microcoleus sp. B6-A1 | reverse complement strand
CAGGATGCCTGTTCCACCACCACAGACAGGCAGGATGCCTGTTCCACCACCACAGACAGGCAGGATGCCTGTTCCACCACCACAGACAGGCAGGATGCCTGTTCCACAGAGGAGGAGGGAGTTGAGGGGTTGGTGAGGTTGCGGGTTGTGGAGAATTGGGAGTCTCAGGATGAGCCTGAACATTTGAAAACTATTCGCGATCGCCTGTTGAGAAATCAGCAAAAAGCGGGGCAGTTATTGGGGCTTTACCAGCAAATTTTGGAATCCGCGCACCCCCCCCAACCCCCCCTTGCTAAGGGGGGGCTAAATGCTGATTTACCTTTGATTAGTTCCGGGATAAATGCTGCTGCTTCACCCCTGGGAGAGCAAGAAATAGCCACTCTTACTCCCCCCCTTAGCAAGGGGGGGCTGGGGGGGGTTCTTGCTGATGGCAGTCCCGAACAAACAGAATTGCGACTGTCAGGTTTAGTGGTGCAACAACAGGGAAAGCTAAAAGTTTATAACCGAATTTATGCCGAAGTTTTCAATCTTGAATGGGTGGAAAAACAGTTGGGAAAGCTGCGGCCTTATTCGGAAAGTTTTAATGCTTGGAATGCTGCCAATTTTGAGGATGATTCGCGGCTGCTGCGGGGTCAGGCGCTGCAAGAAGCTTTGGAATGGGCAAAATATCAAAGTTTAAGCCATCTCGATTACCGCTTTTTAGCGGCGGCTCAGGATTTGGAAAAGCGAGAAGTTGAATTGGCTTTTGCACTGCAAGCTGAGGAAAGTCAAATATTGACACAAGCTAATGAAACTTTAAGTCTGGCCCAGCATCAAGCTAAAACAGAGTTAACGTTAGCTAAAAAACAAGCTAGAAAAATAATTGCGATCGGCTCGACAATTTTAGGGATATCTTTAGCAGCCGCTATCGCAGTACAATTGCAAGTAATTAAAGCCGATCGAGAACTCGCAGAAACTAAAATAGTCCTCGAAAGTTTGTCGTCAAAGACAACTTTAGCCTCAAACCCTTTTCCAGCACTGCTCGAAGCACTGCAAGCAGCAGATAAACTTAAAAAATTAGAGGCATTGAGTCCGGCCAAATCAGAAACTAAGATGCAAGTATCGATCGCCCTCCAACAAGCAATTTACAGCATCCGAGAGCGCGATCGGCTCCTTGGCCACCAAGCTAACGTCAGAAACGTCGTTTTCTCGCCCGATGGCAAAATCCTCGCATCCGCTAGCGAAGACGATACCGTCAAACTCTGGAACCCCGACGGCATCTTACTCAGAACGCTCACCGGGCACGGAGACAACGTTTGGACTGTCAGTTTCTCACCTGACGGCAAGACGATCGCATCTGCTAGTGACGATGCTACTATCAAACTCTGGAACATCGAAAACGGCACAGAAATTAGAACCCTTACGGGGCATAGGGGCTGGGTGAGAGGAGTCAGTTTTGCTCCAGACGGGTTGGCGATCGCATCTTCGGGTTCCGACGGCACTGTCAAACTCTGGAATCCAGCAGACGGCACTTTGCTCCAAACCTTTACTGGACATAGGGGCTGGGCAACAAGCGTCACTTTTTCGCCCGACGGGTTGGCGATCGCATCTTCGGGTAGCGATCGCACTGTCAAACTTTGGAATCCAGCAGACGGAACGGAAATCGCAACGCTGACGGGCCATACCAATGCTGTCAGAAGTGTTAGTTTCTCCGACGACGGCAAAACCCTAGCATCCGCTGGTGAAGACGGTTTAGTCAAGCTGTGGGATGCCGAAAACCTGACTCTCCTCAAAACCCTGCAAGCCCACAGCAGGCAAGTCTGGAACGTCAAATTCAGTCCTCTGGGCAGCAACAGCCCAACTCTGGCTACCGCTAGCGAAGACGGCACCGTCAAATTGTGGAATTTATCGCAGTTAGGAAACATCGATCCGCAAACGCTCAAAGGACACAGTGGCAGGGTTGCCAGCCTTAGTTTCAGTCCCGACGGCCGCACTTTGGCAACTGCAGGTACCGATCGCACGGTACGACTCTGGAACCTCACCGGCATCGAACCGAAAGTTCTGGAAAGCCACCGCCGTCAGGTTTTCAGTGCGAGTTTCTCGCCAGACGGCAAAACAGTTGCCTCCGGTAGCAGCGATCGCACTGTTAAATTGTGGAATGCACAAAACGGCAGCGAAATTAAAACTTTTCTAGGACATCAAGGTGCCGTCACCAGCGTCAGTTTCGCCCCTGACGGCAAAATTTTAGCATCCGCAGGAAGCGATAAAACTATTAAATTGTGGAACCTAGAAACGGGCACCGAAATCAAAACTCTTTCAGGACATCTGAGGGGAATTGACAGCGTTGTTTTCAGTCCAGACGGTAAAATCTTAGCATCAGCAGGAGTCGATCGAACTGTGAAATTGTGGAACCTAGAAAGTGGCAGCGAAATCAAAACTCTCAAAGGACATCTCGAAAGAGTTAGAAGCGTCACATTCAGTCCCGATGGCAAAACTTTAGCATCCGCAGGGAACGATCGCACAATATTTTTCTGGGATTTAAATAATTTAGAATCTACCCCAAGAATGATTCTGAGAGCCCATAACAGCCGAATTACCAGCCTGCGTTTCAGTCCCGACGGCAAAATCTTAGCATCCGCCTGCGATGACAGCACCATTAAATTGTGGAATGCAGAAACAGGCACCGAACTCAAAACTATCAAAGGACACGGAACTTGGGTAAAAAGCATTAGTTTCAGTCCCGACGGCAAAATTTTAGCATCTGCCAGTTTCGATCGCACAATTAAACTGTGGAATGTAGCAGACAGCAAAACTGGATTGGAGGCGGTGCCCCTACAAACTTTTGAGGGTAGCGATCAAGTTAATGACGTTAACATCAGTCCCGACGGCAAAACTCTTGTTTCTGCCAGTGATGATTCTACTTTAAAGATCTGGAATTTGGAACTTGATGTAGATAGTTTAATGAAACTGAGTTGCCAATGGCTGAGCAATTATATTGCTAATCATCCCGAAGAAAAAGCGATCGCAGAAATCTGCAATCCTTAAAAACACCGCATTCTAATGCCCTCAAGTGTGCCGAAGCGTACCCATAGGGTTTCTGCATCCATGACAGTCTCTAGTAATTCTCAAGTGAGTGATATTAATTCCGGTTGCATTCGGCATGATTGTTGACTGTTGACTGTTGACTAAAATTCTCCCAACTGATATCAAATCCGTTGGCATCGGAATTATTCATCTCTCTCTTCGCTTTCTCTGTATCCTCTGTGTCAAGAGCGGTTTAATCATTCCCATCCAACGGGAATGGATATGACAACTGACTGTTTGGACATTTGAACAATACCGATGCAACCGGAAACGATATGAATCATTATCAGATTCAAAATTTAACTTCTCAAAAAATCACCTCCTCTCCTGTTAATACCATTTGAGATTTTAGATTAAAGAATAGGGAACGAGTGATGAACTAAGGGTTGGAAACACTGACCTCTAGTGGCAGTTTTTTTACTGGTATAAACAAGCGCCAAAGTATAGCTGGCTATTTAAGTGTCTTTTGGAGGTAATCTCGCATTAATTCCTTCTTTAAATGGCAAACAGTTTTAATTTTCCAAAAGTTTTTTTTGAGACAAGAAACCTTACTTAATTTTTGCTTTCACGGCCCTAGATTCCACTGTGAATCCTGGAATATCTTGCAGTTCAGTTTCGCTCAAACTGTACTGTTCGCAAACCAAACTCAAACGAGTGCCGGTACTTTTAACAGCGTTGACAGAGTGAGTCAAATCTCCTTGAAAATAGATCAGCGAGTTGGCTTGTGGCTTAATCTGGCCGACTTGCTGTTTGTTCCGTCGCAGTATCAACTCTCCCCCTTGCAAGTTCGGCGGTACTTGTACGTACAAAACGCTGACGGCTGCGGGAGGTTCAACTGTTTTGCAGTACGATCGCAAAGATCGATCGATATGCGGATCGACGCGGGAACCTTCACCCAGCAACAAAGGGTTGAGGTAAAAAGCATTGCATTCAGGCAGTAATGCTTGGTCTAGATAGGGTTTGAACAAAGGGAACCGCCGTTCTACTTCGGCGATTTCCGAACGTTGAAACACCACGGAAAACCCTTTTGTGCCAATGAAATCGCGGTTGAGGTTGTTGATTGCTAGATAAGGGGAGGCTAGAATTGCTCCTCGCAAGTCGTTGAGGTACTCGATCGAGAAAGCGTTCGGATGTTGGCTATAGTATTTCAAGGCACTCAAAAATCATCAAAGTTTAAGGAAACAGCAGATAGAAATGCAGCAATCGCTCAGACTTGGGATTGCTTCGTTCCGCGCAATGACATAATAATGTTTATTTGTGTCCGCGTACTTAAGTTAAAGGTTTTTCTTAACTGCGGGCGATCGCCCGGAAGTGTCAAAACCGACTAGCAACGGCAGAATATCAGTATACAGGCGATCGTCGTTGTGATTCGATTATATTTGCAATTCGCTTATACATGATGCCGCTGGGCAGCCGATCGCCGATTTATTTTAACTTGTCCAATTGCAGGGGCGATCGCGTAAATTGCGATCGCATCGGGCCTCTGTTTTATCACCGATTTCTTGAGTTTGCTAGCTGGAAAACAGATGCGTGTTGGTGGTGTATAGGAAACATCTTGCTAAAACAAGCAATCCGTGCATTAGGTCAAAATGCTAGCAGGGCGATCGACAATATCTAACTGGCGATAGAACCTTAATAAAGTTTACAAATAGAGGGTGGCCTAAACAATACCAGCAGTCGCAACAGTTACTAAGTAATTATTTCACATTAAATTAATATTTCACAGGGTGAAAAAAGCAAAACTGCCAGCTATAATTAAAGAGTAAGTGAAAAAAAATAACTCGCTGAAACGATATGGCAACAACATTGTACGAAAAAATGGGTGGAGAGCCAGCCATTAAAGAGATGGTAGATGATTTTTACCGCGATGTTTTGGCTGACGAGATAGTGAGCCACTTCTTCGATCATACAGATATGGAAAAGCAGCGCCGCCATCAAACTGCTTTTATCTCCTATGCCCTTGGCGGCCCCAAGCAATACTCAGGCCGTTCAATGGAGAAAGCACACGCAGGTTTGAATTTACAGCCTGAACACTTTGATGCAATTGTGAAGCATTTGACAGATGCAATAGTTGCCCACGGCGCGTCCCAAGAGGATCTCGATGAAGCGCTAGGTAAGATCGCGACTTTGAAAGAGGCTGTTTTGTACAAGTAAGATATAGTGAATGCAACAGGGTTTTTGCAGCCACTAGAATAGTGATAAAAGTGGAGATTTCGTAATTGTGCAGCGAAAGCTCCACTTGGTTTTTTGCCGGATATAATGAACCGCTTTCGACGCGAAGGAAGAGAAAAGTTCACAATTGAGGCGTTATCAAGAACAGGCAAGATGCCTGTTCCACAAGAAAATTTAGTCTTTGTGGAACAGGCATCTTGCCTGTTCATAAAGCCTGATTTAAAAGGAAAAATGGTGCAAAGGCTCAGTTATTTTCCACTTAATTTATGGATACCTGTTTCATTTTTTATAGTAGCTTATTCGTTATCAAGAACAGGCAAGATGCCTGTTCCACAAGAAAATTTAGTCTTTGTGGAACAGGCATCTTGCGTTATCAAGAACAGGCAAGATGCCTGTTCCACAAGAAAATTTAGTCTTTGTGGAACAGGCATCTTGCCTGTTCCTAAAGCCTGATTTAAAAGGAAAAATGGTGCAAAGGGTCACTTATTTTCCAGTTAATTTATGGATATGTTTCATTTTTTATAGATGCTTATTCGGCTAGCCACGGTATCGCTGAAGTATATTTTACCGCATTGGTTTATTTACTTGAAATGCTGAAAAGTTATATTCCTCCTTTAGCTAGATGACGGTAGTCAAGTGCGGCTTGCACGATCGGTTTACTAATTGTTAATTACCAAATCGTATATGCCGCAATACTTCGGAAATCTCCAAACTACTGAACAGCCTTGGTCAACCATCGGCTCAGTACAATCTATCAATAAGACCGATTCCCTACGGGATAGCTGCGCTTCACGCACAATTCACTTTAAGTGCGGCGAGACCTCCCTAAATATCAGCATCCTCGCACCGAATTTAATCCGAGTGCGAATGTCCCCGACAGGTGAATTTAACAGCCGATCGCACTCAATAACCGTCCCTGACGAAGAGTGGGAAATTATACCATTTGAAGTGCGAGAAACAGACGAAAAAATAGAAATTGAAACCGCACAAATATTGATTTCCGTAAAGCGCGATCGCACTTCCATCGAATGCTTCGACAAATCGGGAAAACCCTTTGCTAGCGACTGCGATCCCAGTATGGGATGGCGCACCGGCGCAACCGCAGGCTGGAAACGCATCGAAGCAGACGAACACTTCTACGGTTTCGGCCAACGCACCGGCTTTCTCGACAAACTCTCCGAAGTCAAGACAAACTGGACAACCGACTCCCTCGACTACAATTCCCTCACCGATGAAATGTACCAGGCGATTCCATTTTACATCGCCCTGAATCCCGATCGCGCTTACGGCATTTTCTTCAACACTACATTTTGGAGTCAATTCGACATCGGCGCCGAACAACCGGGGGTTTTGCGGATGGAAACCAGAGGCCCGGAACTCGACTACTACATTATTTACGGCCCGGAACCCGCCCAAATTCTCGCCACCTACACGCAGTTAACCGGCCGGATGCCGCTTCCGCCAAAATGGGCGCTGGGATACCACCAATGCCGCTGGAGCTACGAATCCGAGGACGTTGTGCGCGAGTTGGCGAAGGAATTTCGCGATCGGGCGATTCCCTGCGATGTCATCCACCTCGACATCGACTATATGCGCGGCTACCGCGTTTTTACCTGGAGCCCGAAGCGTTTCCCCGATCCCGCGAAACTGATCGCAGACTTGAAAGCAGCGGGTTTTAAGGTTGTCACGATTGTCGATCCCGGTGTCAAGTACGAACCGGAAGCAGATTATGAGATATTCGATCGCGGTGTGGAGAATGACTATTTCGTTCGCACCGCAGAGGGAAAGCTATTCCACGGTTACGTTTGGCCGGACAAAGCGGTGTTTCCCGACTTCCTGCGGCCGGAGGTACGCGAGTGGTGGGGCGAATTGCACAAAACCCTGACAGATATTGGGATTGCGGGGATTTGGAACGACATGAACGAACCTGCGATCGCAGAACGGCCTTTTGGTGACGGCGGCGAACACATCAGCTTTCCCCTGGATGCACCGCAAGGCCCGGAATCCGATCGCGCTACCCACGCGGAAACGCACAATTTGTATGGGTTGATGATGGCGAAAGCTTGTGCTGAGGGGTTGCAAAAAGTGCGATCTGGCGATCGATCTTTTGTGCTGACGCGATCGGGTTTTGCGGGCGTTCAGCGTTACTCCTCGGTGTGGATGGGCGACAATCAATCGCAGTGGGAACACTTAGAAATGTCGCTACCAATGCTTTGCAATATGGGGCTTTCCGGCGTGGCGTTTGTCGGTTGCGACATCGGCGGTTTTGCGGGGAATGCAACGGCTGAATTGTTCGCGCGGTGGATGCAGGTGGGGATGCTGTATCCCTTGATGCGCGGTCATTCGGCGATGAGTACGGCGCAGCACGAACCCTGGGTTTTTGGATCTCGCACTGAGAAGATTTGCCGCGAATACATCAATTTGCGCTATCAGTTGTTGCCTTATATTTACACGTTGTTTTGGGAAGCAGCGACGACGGGAACGCCGATTTTGCGACCGCTACTGTATCATTTTCCGCGCGATCGCACAACTTATCACCTTTACGATCAAGTATTGCTCGGCCCGTCGCTGATGGCTGCACCTGTTTACCGCCCGGGTGTTGAACACCGCGCCGTGTATTTGCCGGAGGGGACTTGGTACGATTGGTGGACGGGCGAATGCTATCAGGGCCCGACGCACATTTTGGCTTATGCACCTTTGGAGAGAATGCCGCTTTACGTGCGGGGAGGGGGCATAATTGCGTTAGCGAAGCCCTCGAAGAGGATCGCACCTGTGAGGCAATTTGTCAGCGAAGAACCGCTTGAGTCATTAAAAATGCGAATTGGGCCCGGAAGCGGTGAATGGACGCTTTATGAGGACGACGGACACAGTTTTGAACATGAAAAAGGTGTCTGGGCAACGACTAATTACAAAGTGTATTTGGAAGGGGACAAAAGTATCGTTGAAATTGCCGCGCGCGAGGGTCAATTTTTGATATCAGAACGCGAAGTTATTGTGGAAGTTGTTGGCGTTGGCGAACAGCGATTTACAGATGATGGTACGGTGCGGCGTTTGACATTTGGATAACTTTGGCATAAAGCGGTTTATGCTATGGTGGGATTGATTCAGGGCGATCGCTCGATCTGGTAGAGTTTGAGATGGAAAGGGCGATCGTATCTATAGAAAACAGTGAGCCTGCGTTTGGGTGCGATCGGGTATTGATAAATTAACAAATGGAGGAATAAACTATGCTTCTAGAAGAATATTTTGAGTTTTTAGCCGATGATGACATTCGAGTAAAAGGGACAAGAGTAGGAATAGAAAGCATCCTCTACGAATATATTTATCAGCAACGTTCACCCGAGGAAATTTTAAAACACTTTTACACTTTGACTCTCGACCAAATCTATGCGACAATTTTGTATTATTTAAACAATAAGACCGTCTTGGATAAATATATCGCAGACTGGCTAGAATGGTCGTACCAACAACGCAAAGCCCAAGAACTAAACCCTCATCCAGCTTCGATAAGACTCCAAAAAATAAAGGAAGAAAGAAACAAAAAAAATGGCACTCAAGTATCTCATGGATGAAAATATTGACCAGATTTATCCTACTTAAATTCGGAGCAAACAAGTAGGATTAATTATTCGGGTCATTGGCGAACCTTTCATACCAGCAAAAGGAACTAAAGACCCGGAAATTTTAGAATGGTGTGAAAAATATGACTTTATCCTAGTCACGAATAACCGTAAATCTATGCCTGTTCACTTAAACGATCATTTGCAAGCCAATCGTCATATTCCTGGGATATTTATTTTAAACGCGAATTTAAGCATTGGGCAAAACATCGATGAATTAATTTTGATTGGTGAATGTTCTTTTTTCAATGAATATCAAGACCAAATTATTCATCTACCTATCACTAAAGAGGTTTATTGATGATGATTCAATCGATACCCAAATTAATAACTTTTCACGATTTTCTGGAAGGGACACCCAAAAACGGACGCTATGGGCTACATAACGCAGTTATTTTTGAGATGCCAAATCCAATATGCTCAACTATTTCTTGATTAGGTTAAAATAATGATTATCTCCCATATAGCTCTGAAAAATTGGCGCAATTTTCAGTCAGTGAATGTTGATTTGCGCGATCGCGTTTTTGTGGTAGGCCCTAATGCTTGTGGTAAGTCAAACTTTCTCGATTCATTGCGCTTTTTGCGGGATCTGGCTAAAGCAGGAGGCGGATTGCAGAAAGCCGTGAGCGATCGAGGTGGCGTATCAAAAATTCGCAGTCTTTATGCGCGCCGTTATCCAGATGTAGAAATAGAAATTCACCTTTCCGAATCTAATGCCCAACAGCCATTATGGAGGTATGGGCTGGGAATTAAACATAGAAAAGGCGGCAAAAATGAGCCGATTGTTGCCTACGAACGAGTTTGGAAAGGCGAGGAGCAAATTGTCAATCGCCCTACTCCCGAAGATAAAAATGATGAGCTACGTCTCACCCAGACTTATTTAGAGCAAATTAATGCCAATGCAGAATTCAGAGAAATTTCTAAATTTTTAGAAGCGATTTTATATTTACATTTAATTCCTCAGTTAGTTCGCCATCCCGAAGCTTTTGCTACCCCTGGACTTTCCGAAGATCCTTTTGGGAGAACTTTTTTAGAGCGAGTTGCTAAAACTACCGAAAAAACCAGAAAATCGCGATTAAAAAAAATTGAAGATGCTTTAAAGCTGGCCGTCCCACAATTGAAAAACCTCACAGATACCAAAGATGTGATGGGAGTTCCGCATTTGGAAGCTGTTTACGAACATTGGCGGCCCGGAGCAGGAAAACAACGGGAAGACCAATTTTCTGACGGAACGTTACGGTTAATTGGTTTACTCTGGTCACTGTTAGAATCCGATTCATTATTGTTATTAGAAGAACCCGAACTTTCCTTAAATTCGGCGATTGTTAGCAATCTACCCTCTCTGATTTATCGCCTTCAGCGCCCGAAAAAGCGACAGGTTATTCTTAGTACCCATAGTGCTGATTTGCTCTCAGACAAAGGCATTGGCGGCGAAGAGGTGCTGCTAATGACACCGACTCCTGAAGGAACTCAGGTAAAACTTGCTTCAAGTAATGAACAAATCAAAATGCTATTAGAAGGAGGTTTAAGCATAGCTGATGCTGCACTTCCTCTGACAGCACCGCCCGCGATCGAACAACTCAGTTTATTCAAATGACAGATATTCCCATCAATCTAGTGTTTGAGGATGTACTGAGTGAAGCAGTTCTTAAACAAATGCTCAAACAGTCTCAACGTCCCTTTTCAGTGGGACACTGCTTGAATCAGAGAGGATATGGCAAAATTAAAAAGATTATTTCTGGATTAAATCATGCGGCCAAGGGAATGCCATACTTAGTCTTAACTGATTTGGATAATGCAGAATGCCCGCTAGTAATTATTTCCGAGTGGTTAACTCAACCAAAGCATCCTAATCTGCTGTTTCGGATTGCTGTTAAAGAAGTGGAAGCGTGGTTACTTGCACATCGATCGGCATTTGCCGAATTTCTGGGTATTTCAGTAGACTTGATTCCTGGCGACGCGGATCGAATTCCAGACCCCAAGCTGCTTTTAATCAATTTGGCTAAAAAGTCAAAGAAGCGAAATCTGCGGGAGGCGATCGTCCCCGATCGTAATAGTACGGCAAAAATTGGTAAAGACTACAACGGTCAACTGATCCAGTTTGTCAATCAAAGTTGGCAGGTTGCGTCAGCACAGACTAATTCCCCCAGTTTGGAACGAGCTATGAATGCACTCATAAATTTTCAACCAACCTGGGAAAATTGAGGAGAAAGACCAATACTGCGCCCTGTCATTGTTTGGCAAACAGTTAATAAATACTGTTACAATATAGCGTCCGGGGATGACTAGACCCGACACCTACCCACAAACTATGCAAGCCATCCAAATTACCACCTTCCAAGCTTTGTGGCGCAGCCTGGGCCTGATAATCAAAGCCGCACCAATAGAACTCCGCAATTTAATAATACTCAACATCATCGCCGGTGCGGCCCCATCTGCCGTGCTTTTTTTAGATAAATTAATCATTGATGAAGTATCTCGGTTGCTGTCGCAAACCCAAACAGCACAGCCCTTTGCTTTGATGCTTTCCCGGCCAATATTGCTGTGGAGTATTGCCGGAGTCTTAAGTCTTAGGTTAGTCGGCGATGCCCTAGACACAATGAGCTCTTTTGCAGCGACATCTTTGCGCGATCGCGTTCAAGGCTTTGTCGAAGGAAAAGTCCTGGAAAAAGTCGCTAATTTCGACGATATTGCCCTGTTTGAAAACCCGGAACTATTAAATATAGTAGAACTCGCAAAAACCGGAGTATTCAAAATACAGCAACTAGCATTTACCATCAGCATGACCATCACGGGAATTTTTATATTTATTCCATCGATAGGCCTTGCTGCTGCGATAGCTTGGTGGGTGCCAGTAGTGATGTTGATTTCATCCTGTCCCTCAATTTACATCCAAAGAAAATATAGCAAAATCATCTGGAGAGTTCAAAGAAAGCAAGCTAAAATCAGCCGCGAGATGAACTTATCCGCTAGAGTCTTGACGGGCGAAGAATATGCTAAAGAATTGCGTTTGTTTGGCTTGCAGGAACTTTGGCTCAAACGCTGGCAGGATCAGTTTTTGCAATTTTTTAGCGAGATGCAGCAAATCCGAAAAAAAGGAGCAATTGTTTTACTTTTGTGGTCAGTGTTTAGTAGAATCGGAGTAGCTTTGCCATTTGTTTATGTGGTAATGGGAGCTTTGGGTGGTCGCTATACTTTGGGAGATTTGGCGCTGTATTCTGGTTTGATTGTTCAGGTGGAGCAAAGTTTGCAATTACTTATAGGCAATTATGCTAATTTGTACGATATCTCTCTCGGTGTTACTCCGATTTTTCAACTTTTGGAACTCAAGCCAGAATTGCAGTCTCCGCTTGGGGATGTAGCATCTCGCCTGCCTAGCTTACCAGAAGACGGGCAAGATGCCCGTGCCACAAGTCAATTACCAAGTCACGGGCAAGATGCCCGTCCCACAAGTCAATTACCAAGTCACGGGCAAGATGCCCGTGCCACAAGTCAATTACCAAGTCACGGGCAAGATGCCCGTGCCACAAAAGATAAAATTGGCATCGAGATTAAGCATCTATCTTTCTGCTATCCCGGTAGCAATAAAAGCACGGTTGAAGATATCAACTTAACGATTAATCCGGGTGAAATGCTAGTGCTTGTTGGTGAAAATGGCGCGGGTAAAACAACTCTTGGCAAACTCCTCGGCCGCCTGTACGACCCGACAAGTGGTACGATCGACTGGAACGGCAAAGATTTGCGATCGTACTCTCTAGCATACGTGCGATCGCGCATCGCCGTCGTCATGCAAGATTACGCCCGTTTCCCCTCCACAGTTCGCGAAAACGTCGGTTTCGGCGACTTGCTTTCACTCTCAGATGACAGCGCAATTAACGAAGCTATTTCCGAAGCAGGAATTAGTGCAAAAGTCAATAGTCTTGCCGCAGGTTTAGAGACTCCCTTGGGGAAACAATTAGAAGACGGCATAGACTTATCGGGGGGACAGTGGCAAAGAATTGCGATCGCCCGCGCCTTAATGCGGCTTTCTACAGCCGAAGTGCTCATTTTTGACGAACCAACCGCCGCCCTAGACCCCAAGACAGAACACGAAATTTACAGCATCTTCCGCCAAATAGCCGCCGGGAAAACAACCATAGTCATCAGTCACAGATTGGGATTAGCAAAAATTGCCGATCGCATCGCCGTGATGGAAAACGGTAAAATAGCAGAAATAGGAACTCACGACGAATTGATAGCATCAAACGGAATTTACTGCTCAATGTTCACCCGTCAAGCTAGCAGCTATATTTAGAGTTAAACAAACAGTCCGCCAGGGGTTAAAACCCCTGTCTCATAGCGAAAGTCGGTTGAAACCGACTGGGGAGATATTGCAATGCTTGTTCAAAAATGTGTCTTTCAGTCCTCTTTGAGAGGACTTTTGCTATGAGACGCGGGCTTTCAACCCCGGCGGACTTGTGGGTTAGCGTGGGGAGCATGTCACTTTTGCAGTGAGCAATTATACTTAGGCAGGTTTTCCCTGATTACCAATTAAGCCGTTTAAGT
>NZ_JAUBTU010000132.1:0-16309 GCF_036705085.1 Microcoleus sp. B6-A1 | reverse complement strand
CGCCCGTCCTTTTTGGACGGGCGGGACGCCCATCCCACTTTCAAGAGTGGAAGTTATTTAATTCTCATTCCTTAGTTCGGAGGAACTATCGGATCGTCCTCTCCAGAACTGCATTTTGTTCTGGGCTCAGCTTGGGTAATTTCCATCAAGGGGTAACTACCAATGGCTGATACTAAACTTGCCTCTATATTGGCAATGATTTCTCCCGCAGCATTGGGAACCCCCATTGCTAATAATGTCAGGGGGGTAGATGAAATTATAGGTATCACAGCTCGTTTCTCCGTCAAAGAAAGGGATAAGGGAGAAGCTAGTTGGCCAACTGCGCTCTATTATTAACCAGGGGGTAGGGAGAAAATTATGCAAAATTTTCAGAAAAAATTTCCCCTCATCAAGCTGCAAACCTTCTCAGTGCTTGCTTTACGGAGTATTGAATTTTCTGTAAATCTTACATAGAGAGGCAATTAAATCCTAGGCAGAGTACATCTCTGAGGTAAAATTAAGTCTAATCCTTTAATTGCTCAGGCATAGTCTCATGCCGATTCCCAAGCTTAGTGAAGCGACGATCCAGCACAATACCTCTGCCGCCTCCCTCAAGCGCGGTGAAACTTACTATTTAGCGGGTAATGTTACTAGCGCTGTCCTGCGTGGCAATATTGTGCAAGCAATAGTGGAGGGTTCTGAAGTTCAACCTTACCGTATTACGATAAACTTTGATGACGCTAATGTGGCATCATCAAATTGTACTTGTGCTTACGATCGCGTTGGGTGGTGTAAACATATTGTTGCTACCATGTTATTATGTCTGCGACAACCACAAATAATTGAGCAGCGCCCCACACTGGAACAGTTACTCGATCGCCTCAACGATGTACAAACCCAGCAATTAATACAACATTTAGTAGAAAAGGAACCCTCACTCATCGATCCGATCGAACGATACGTTAACTTAATTGCTATTCCTACGCCTCCACAGCCACCTACTAAAGCACCCCGTCGTACCTCCATTAATCCGACTCCTTTTCGACAACAAGTACGACAAATTTTGCGAAATGCTGTGCGTTATTTCGACGAGGAATGGGGGGAAGAAGACCCCATTACAGAAGAAGTTTTAGATGTGATTCAGCAAGCGCAGGAATTGATTGCAGAGGGAGATGGTAACAACGCCTTAGTAATTTTACAAGCCATCACCGCAGCCTGCGTTGAAGATTGGGATGATGTAGAAGAATATGGCGCTGAAAGTTCTGATATAGCTAACGCTTTGGATGAAGCTTGGACAGAAGCCATTTTAACGGCTGAACTAACTGCTGAAGAAGAGATCGATCTCCAGGTGAAGTTAGAAGCTTGGCAAGATGAATGGGATTGCGATTTCAGCATGAGCTTAAAAGCATTACGCCAAGGTTGGGATGACCCCCTAATTCAAGAGGTACTTCAAGGAAATATTACGGGGCAAGAAATAGGAGCTAATGACGCACCAGAATGTGCTAAAAACTTAGCATTAATTCGCTTGCAAATCCTCGATCCCCAGGAACGCTATCAAGAATACTTATACTTAGCCCAAGCAGAAAACTGCCCTCAACAATACTTGACGATGTTAAGTCGTTTGGGGAGAGTAGAAGAAGCAGTGGAAGCTGCTGCTACTCAGATGAAATCAGCGGAAGATGCTTTTGCTCTCGCTCAAAGTTTACAAGCACAGGAAGCCCAAGCTGAAGCTCTCAAAATTGCTCAGGCTGGGTTGAATTTGTCAGGCAATTGCCTTTATAAACTGGCAATTTGGACGAGTGAGTTGGCTGTTGAGTTGGGAGAAAACGAAGTTGCATTAAATTCTAGAATGCGCGTCTTTGAAATCAAACCATCCTTTGCCGATTATCTTTTAGTGAAGGAGTTTGCAGGAGACAGTTGGTCAACTGTGAAAGCAAATTTGTTAGCCACTCTGAGAAGTGATAGAAGTTGGGGAGTTTCTGAAGCACAGGTTGATATTTTTCTCTATGAGGGACTTATTGAAGATGCGATCGCTGTTGCTGATGGCTTGAGTGGCTACGAATCGGCACTGATTCACCGAGTAATGGGGGCTGCGATCGCCCACCGCCCCGATTGGGCGATCGCCAATGGTTGTCGGCTTGCTGAATCGATTATGGATCGGGGGAAATCAGAGGACTACGATCGTGCAATTAAGTGGTTGGAAAAAGCCCGCGCTGCCTATTTACAGATGGGGCAAAATCTTCAGTGGTGTGCTTATCGTTCTCAACTTATGCAAGTACACAATCGGAAGCGGAAATTAATGGGAATGCTGAAGAGTCCAGATTTAGATTGAGGCTGAAGTTTACCGTAAACCGGAACAAGTGAAAGCGGCCCAATAAAAAGGGTCAGCAAAAGGGAAATCTAAGCAACTAATTATTTCCAGTCGTTGCAAAGTTTTGTAATTGCGTGTTGCTGTTTCGGCCCGCTTTTCTTCCTCTTGTAGCCATTGCAGGTAGTCGGCAGAACCTTCTGAATAGGAATTACGCTGGTTTTCTGCAAACTGGCGATCGCCCTCCGCCTCTTCAAATTTGCGTTCTAATAAATCACCAAGTTGGGGAGAATAGCAAGCGACAAATTCTGATCCAGAGAGCGATCGCAAATTTATTTGTGCTTGCTGCAAGGCTTTTAGGCGGCTACTTCCTTGCTGCCGAAGTTTGTGATAAAAAATTGAAAATAAGGCTGTTGCTAAATCATCTACAGCCCACAGCGTGCTCACCACACTCCGAGCACCCGCACATAAAAATCCCGTCGATAATGTCAAAATATCATCAGTAATTTCCGTAGTTCCTAACCCAGTTTCACAACAGGATAAAAACACATCAACTAGATGAGGAAGCCGCCATCCTGGTGTCATTAACTGCCCCAAAGTAATGCTACCATCTGCCAATTCCAGTCTGGATTCTAACGGATTATCAAGGCGAGATTGAGCATGATGGCTAGAGATAATTCCCTGGACTTGTAGAGAAAGTTGCCGATAGTTGCTGACCGTTGCTTGGCTACGTCCTCGTAAGTGTTGTTCATTGCGAATATTATACAGTTTGGCAATTTGTTCACCCTCAAAACTTGCACAGGGTAAATCTTCCGTTGCATCTTCCACAATACCATACATTAGTCGATCGTTGACAGGTGGACGTTTGTGGCAAAATTCTAAAACTTGACAACTAGGACTGTAACGAATTAGAAATTTATCTCCTAAATATTGACCATTTTCTAAGGGTAAAGCAGCAAAAGGAATTTGGTGTAGGCAAAGGTGAGGAACAATAATCAGTTCCTCGATATTATTAAGGTACTGACTAATCAGGTTATCGATTTGCAGGCGGCGGGAAAGTTCCGCTAAAAACTGCGGAATTCGATTTCTCCACTTAGCTTTACATTGTAATTGCTCTTGGGCTGATTTACTTAAATCGCCAGAATCCAAGTAGGGTTTGAGCCAATTTTTATTAATCCATTTTTGTAAGTTTTTCCCTCGTCTTCTAGTTATTTTGTACAAATTTAGTTCGGCTTGTCGCAAAACAAATACATATGTATCTTTATCAGTAGTGTAAAAATTAAGTATTGCTGTAGTAGGGCGATCGATGAGTTCTTGAATCGCGGTTAAATTAGGGGGAATGACTTGAATTTCGCCCGCTAAAACCGGATCTAAACGTCTTAGTTGTTCCCAAATTTGTTGTTTTTCACTTTCTAAACCTTGGATATTTTCACTAATGGCTTCTAAAGCTGCTCTATTGCGTGTACAATCCATATCAATTAGATCCTTAGCTCTAACTGCAATTAACTTCTGCTTTTTACTTGATTTATTTAAACCGGAACGTTCGCAATCTATCTGTCGTTGAATTCCTTCAAATTCTGCTAAATATTCTTCTACTTCAGAAGGTATATCTCCCTGAGAGTAAAGGTCATTACTGGCAATTAAATCTACTAACCGACGAGAGCGGGAACGTTCTACATATTCAAAAGCTTGTGGAAAATTTTTCGTATTAACTAATGCTTGTACAATATGTTCATAAAGATATATATCTTCTCCTAAAATTTCTTGGCGGCGTCGATCGGTATTAGCCCAAACTCGCAATTGTTCTAAAGCTTCAATAGCAAGACAATACCCTTCAATAGCTTCTCTCCATAGTCCTAATTTGAAGGCAATTTGACCTAAAACTTGTCCCGAAATCAGACAAAGTTGGGGGAAAGCTTGAGGAGTTCTGACTTTTAATGCTAACTTAAAGTATTGAATTGCTTCGGTAAACTGCTCTAAATTGTGGTAGAGATAACCTAAATTATTTTGTACAGTTGCCCAATTTTCAGGAAAATCTTTGAGAGTATAAACTTCTAAAGCAGCTTGGTAATAGTCCCGCGCCAGTTTTAGGTTTTCGTCAATACTTCCTTGAGTGCGATCGCTATAAGCATAACCTAAGTTTAATTGCACCATAGCCCAATCTTCAGGAAAATCTTTTTGAGTATAAACTTCCAAAGCTGACTTATAGTAAAAAATAGCCATTTCTAAATTTTCCACGTCATTTTCAATACTACGCATCCTATAGGCATTTCCTAAATTGTTTTGCATCATTGCCCAATTTTCAGGGTTAATTTGACGGGTGTTTACTTGCAAAGCCATTTGATAGTAATCAATGGCTATTTCTAAGTTATTATCCTCATCTCCTAGCAGACGTTCGCTATAAGCACTACCAATATTATTTTGCAGCATTGCCCACTGTTCAGGAAAATCTGAGCGAGTATATATTAGTAAAGCATTTTCATAACATTTGATAGCACTTTCTAAACTTTGTAAGGAATCGCCATAAATTCGTTCACTATGAGCAACTCCTAAATGCTGTTGTGTTTCCGCCCACTGTTCGGGATAATTTTCATAATTACGAACTTGCAAAGCATTATTAAAAGCTTCAATTGCTAATTCTATATTTTCGAGACGGCTACCATATTTGCGATTGAGGTAAGCAATCCCTAGATTATTTTGAATCATCGACCATTGTTTACGATTAAATGCTTTTTGATAAGATTCAAGACAGGTAAGATAAAGAACAATAGCTTCTTCTACATTTTCAGCTTGATTCCCTTGAGCATTTCTTAAATAAAAAGTTCCTAAGTTATTTTTGAGCAAACCCCAAATTTCAGGAAATTGACTATAACAGCAAGCATCTAAAGCAATTTTATAATAGCCGAGAGCTTTCTCAAGGTTATCAACTCGCTCTCCTTTAACTCTATTTTGATAGCCATACCCTAAATTATTCTGGATTTTCAACCAATTTTCTAAATAAGTCTCTGGATCGTAAATAGTTAAGGCATTTTGAGAAGCAGCAATTGATGCTTCAATATTTTCGGAAAAATCTCCTTTTAGTCTCTCTAAATAAGCAACTCCTAAGTTAAGTTGTATCAATCCCCACACTTCTGTAAAAGTCTCAGAATTATACACTTGTAATCCTAATTCATAATATGCAATTGCCCGTTCCAAGTTATCCGAATATTTCCCCGTTGTAGAAAGGTAATAGGAAAATCCTAAATTATTTTGAGTGTTCGCCCAATTGTCGGGATAGTCCTCACGATTATAAACTTGTAAAGTAGCCTCTATCAAACTCCTACCTAATTCTATATTCTGTTCTTGAATTCCCTTGAATCTGCTGAGATATGTCGCCCCTAAATCATTATGAATAAAAGCCCATAATTCAGGAAATTCTTCTTGATTACAAATTTGTAGAGCAGTTTGATAACACTCAATCGCTTTCTCAAGATTATCAGCACGATCTTCTATTTTTTGACGGTAAGCATCTCCCATACAAAATTGGATCGTACTCGATTGTTCGGGGAAGTCTTCAGCACTATAAACAGTTAAAGCTGCTTGATAACACTCAATTGCTTTTTGGAGATTGTCGTCTCGATTCTCTTCAATTGTAATATAAGCATTACCTAAGCTCTCTTGAGTTTCTGCCCACTGTATGGGATAATCAGTATAAGTACGGACTTGTAAGGCATTGTGAAAAGTGGCGATCGCCCTTTCAATGTTATCTAATTTTTCTCCTTGAATACGATTATAATAAGCTAGACCCAAATTATTTTGAATTCTTGCCCAATCTGTAGGATTATCCTCTTTTGGATAAACAGCCAAAGCAGCTTGATAATATTTAATTCCTACTTCTATATTTTCCGCTTCATCTCCCTTAACACGGTGGAGATAAGCCAAACCTAAATCATGCTGAATTTCCGCCCATTTTAAGGGAGACTCTTGACAATTCCACACTTTCAATGCTAATTCAAAAGCAGCGATCGCCCTCTCCAGATTTTCTTCTAAATCACCTTCAACTCTGTCAAAATAAACTAAACCTAAGCGATGTTGAATCAAACTCCATAATTGCGGTTCATCGGTATCATTACAACATTGTAAAGCTAATTCATAACACTCAATTGCTCTTTCTAAATTCCTGCTACGGTTCCCAGCAATGCGAATTTGATAAGCAAACCCCAAATGGTTTTGAGTAACCAACCAATCCTCCTGGTAATCTTCCCGATTGAGCGCCGCCGCTACTTGTTGATATCCCGCGATCGCAATTTCAATATTATTTACACTATCGCCCAGAGTAAATTCTTGAATAAGGCTACTAAAAGTGCCAATTAAAGTGGCTATATCGTAAGCTTCTTCAGACTCTAATTTCGCTAAAACGTCAGTTGCCCAACTTCGCAAAAACCAATCAAAATTATCATCTAATTTCTCTAAATTTTTCTCTAAAATAGGATACACAACTTCTGCATCTCCTTCGCTTGCTTTGATTGCTTCTAAGACTTCTATGAAAAAAATTAATAAGCCTTGAGAATTAGCTAATTCATATCTAATTTGAATTAAGTCTTTTATCTTCGCCACAGCACTCCGCAGCCAGTCTGCTCCCTCTTCATTTTCCTCAACAAGTAACTCATCTGCTACCTCCTCCATCACCTCTAATAAACCTTCATTAATGAGGTTTGAATAGTCATCCAAAATATCTCCTTCTTCACCATCAGGACAGGTACGTAGCACTTCAATTAGGTGACGATAAGCAGAGTTGAGCTGTTCTTTCATGTTACATTTTTTGGGTTAATATTCGTTTTGGTTTTATATCAATTCCGGTTGCACTCAGACATGATATAGAGGAGACGGCAATCCCCTTGGACTACCCGGATTAATTTTCGGGACATGGGGCACTGCGCCGTGTCGAAAGCTGTAGGTAATAGACTTCTTGCAAAAGTCCTTTCGATCAAATTTTCGGACGGGCTCTCCGGCCCATCCCACAAGAGAAAAAACTTTTTGTGGGACGGGCCGGAGAGCCCGTCCCAGCTATTTTTGCAAGAGGTCTAATATTAATTCCGAGGCTAGGGGATTTGATATCACAGGAGTGCAAGTATCTGTCTCGTTACAAATATATAGGCAAGCGAGCATGATACTCGCATTCCTAAAAAATGCTTTTTACAAAATGGGGATGTTCTCAGTTTGGTGAAAACAACAAATATTTAATTTTTTGTTTCAATGCCCCAAATTTCTGCTAATTTATTTAGCAGTTTTTGGGCTAATTGTTGCCGTTGTAAATCTGCGGAGATCACTTTTTCTTCTCGACCAATTTCTCCAATAAAAGCCTGTTCTTCAGGAGAATACTCAACTATTTGATGATGAGGATTAATAGGAATACTAGCGACTAATACATCTGCTCCTGCATACCGCCATTTAATGGGCTTAGTAGTTCGGTAAATGCGCTCTAATTGAGCCATAATTTCGGTAAAATTTTGTGTTTCTAAGAGTTGTCGCACTTCTACGGCTACTGGATCGTCACTTGTCAAAAACTGATTTCCTAATTCCAGACGATAGAGATGATCGATCAGATCATCTAAGTTTTGGAGTTGGGCAATCTGGATCTGGCTTGGCAACGGAGAATTATCCAGTGATGGGGTAAATCCTAGCAGTTTCCCTGAGTCTAAATTTTCCCCAAATTCAACTATTACATAGCCGATTCTGTCTTCTATGGATGCTGGTGGAACTACGATCGCACTTTCTCCAAACCAAACCGGGCGGCATTCTAATTTACCCATCCCTGGTAACACTAAATCAGCAATATCCCACTGGGCACGGACGACTGGATGCCAACTATCGCCTTGAATTAAATCTGGTTCGTAAGCTTGCCATTTAAGGTAACTATAGACAACATAAACTGCTAAAGTATTCACATAAACTCGTTTGGCAGCCTCATGCTTTGTCAATTCAGGAGCGAGTTGCAGAGTCTCGGCAGCAAATTGTCGAGCGGTGCGGTGAGCATCAGTACCTAGTGGAACTGTCAATAGCGTTGGGTTTGTGCTTTGCATAATTTAATCCTCTCTTGTGTATCCTAGCTCTAATGCGATCGCTTGGAGCAAGGGGCGACAGTTCCTTTCCCAGTGTGATTTTAGAGTTTGATAGTTGATGTTAAATTCTTTGGCGATCGCAGTAAACTTGTCAGGGGTGGTTTTAAACAGCACCTTTAATGTGAGAACTTGACAGTTACACTCTGGATGATTTTTAGGATGACAGGAGCGAAATTTCCCATCGGGGTCTTCTTGGACGTATTGTTCTAGCTGTTGAATAATACTGTGATAATTTTCTTGCTCTAAAAGTGCTATATAGCCATCCAAACCACTGCGGGTAGGAGTAGAAAAACTTGTTTCTGAAAGCACATCCAGCAACGCGGTTTTAGTATCTGAGCTTCCTATGAGGGCATCTAAACTGTAGGTGGGCGGTTCAGAAGGTAACTTCAAATCCTTAATGCGCCACTTTAGGTAACTATTTATCCATTGTCGTAGTCGTGTTGAAACATTCGGATCGCTAAGCTTGAAGTTCGAGCAAATGCTTTTGTTCACCCATACCCAGGTTTTATTTAAGGCGTCTAAATAATCGGGATGTGCAGATCGCCGTAGTCCGGGAAGTTGCTGCAGTTCGGCGAGCAATCGGTTCATCGCTTTGCGCCTTTGGGAGCTGTTTTGGGGATACTCGCATACCTCCTCAATTAGTTGGCGCAGCAGTTGATCCATAGGTGTTAAATTAATTATTTGAGTTCTAAACTCATTGTTGCACCGCTTGGAGATTCTCCGCTAACCAAAGGATGCTCTGTGTTCTGCGTAGACCCAAAAGTTATAGTTATATCAATTCCGGTTGCACTCCTCATGACTGTTGACAGTTGACTGTTAACTGTTGACTCCGGGTCGCAAAACTGAATGATGGTTGAGTGTTGAATGTTGACTCGATTGTACGCCCGACGATGAAGCGCGGATATCACAGATTTCAGATTAATTCAAATGTCGATCGATCGTCACAATCGAAACTGGCCGCAACGCATCAAAACGAGTTGAATTCCCCCCAGCCACAGAACGAGATAACTGCACTTGCACGATTCGGTAACTCCAGTGCGGTTCCCGGCGCACCCGATCGCCCATCCAGCTCAAAACAGTAGCAATATCCTCAAAAGCATCCAAAGCCAGCACGATCGAGCCTCCAGGAAGCAGCCGCAGCGCGCAAACGCCCAAAATTTTAGTCAACCCTCCGCCACTACCGCCAATAAAAATCCGGTGCGGAGGACGCAAGCGGTGCAAGATTTCCGGGGCGGTTCCGTGAATCGAGAACACATTTTGCAGCCCAAAACGGCCATAGTTGAACTCGATCCCAGAAGTACCAGCCACCGTTTGTTCGATCGCGTAAACCTCAGACTGCGGGAATAAACGAGCAATCTCGATCGACACAGAACCATTACCAGCACCCACATCCCAGACAACTTGGCCAGGTTGCAAAGCCAATTGTGCCAGCACCAACACCCGCACTTCCCGTTCAACCGTCAAACCCGGCTTGTCGCCACAACCGATAAAAGCTGCATCCGGTATTCCCAACAAAGGCAACTTTTCCAAATCCAAAGGTTCTGCCCTCGGCGGGGACTCCCGCAGCATCACAACCACGCTCAGCGGTGCAAAAGGCTCTCTCAGCAAAGCTTCCAGAGACTTGTGGCTTACCCGTTCCTCGGCCGCCCCCAAATTTTCGCAAACCCAAAACTCGTAGCGTGTCGGCAAATCTAGAGCTTTCACCAAACTTGCCAGTACAGCCGGAGTATGAGCTTCGTCCGCCAGCACCGCAATCTTCTCCACACCGAGCTTCAGCTTCGCCGTCAGCTCCTCAAAATAGCGTCCTTGAGAGCCTACACAATGAGCATCTTGCCAAGGGATTTGCAAGCGGTTAAAAGCCAACTGCACAGAACTGACGTGGGGGTGAAAAGTCAATTTTTCTGGTGGCAATTGGGCAATTAACAACTTTCCCCAGCCGTAGAACAGCGGGTCGCCGGCCACTAAAATTACGATCGGTCGATCGCGGGTTTCCACCGTCTCCCCAGAGGGATATAATTCGGGTTCAGTCGCCCACCAGCGCCGAATTTCCAGAATTGCTTCGGTCAAATCTTCCAACGCCCAGCGCTCTCCGTCGTGCTGGGGAAAATAGCTCAAATGGCGATCGCTCCCTATTAGCAGAGCGGCCATTTCTACAACCTGCCGCGCCGATTCGCTCAGCCCAGCAGCTCCATCTAAACCTATACCAACAACGTGTACTGTCACTTTTTAAGCAAAAAGTAAAAAACCAGAATTACTGATTTTTCCTGGTTTTTAATAAATTTTTTCCTTGACTTTAATGTCAAACAAAAATAATTAAAGCATTTAGGATCGTCAATTAAATAATTTCCCTTTTTTCTTGTGGGATGGGCGTCCCGCCCGTCCTTTCTGGGCGGGCGGGACGCCCATCCCACAACAGTCATGAAAAGTGGATTTTATTTAATTCTGATCCCTTAATAGCCAATATCCTGACTATTGTCACAGGGGAGAGGGGGAGAGGGGGCGAAAGAGTGGGAGATGGGAAGAGTGGGAGATGGGAAGAGTGGGAGATGGGAAAAAATCTTCCTTCTTCCTTCTTCCCTCTTCCTTCTTCCTTCTTCCTTCTTCCTTCTTCCCTCTTCCCTCTTCCTTCGTTAAAACTCAAAAACAGGCCATTCCGGTTGCCGGAGATAGGTGGTCATGTCGTCAAACTTCCGCAGTTCCACTCGGTGTACGGACAGTTCTTGTGGCGTGTCCAGCCATTGCTCGTTTAACTCTGACAGCAAAGCGCACAAGCGATCGCGGTCAAGCTTCGGCCCGACATCCCCAAAATAAGCCAGAGTAATGTGTGCCGTAAAATGATATTGCTGTTCGATTCCCAAAGCCATTAAATCGGGATTTTGATAGATCGATCGGCGAAACTCCAGAATTTGCTTGTAAGAGTTTTCGTCCGTCGGTGCTAAACAAACACCCACAGCTCTAGTCATCACCATCAACCCCAGCACTATCCAGCGAATGGGAGCGCCGCCCGCCAAGGGTTTGCAGGCTGCAAAACGATCGGCCATGCGCGAGCGCAGTTGCTCCTCAAATTCGGGATTTTTATCAGAGGCATCTCGAAAAGCGCTGCTCCAAATCAAATCGGCTACGGTTAAATGGAAGGTATCAGGAGGCAGTGCCACGAGCGAACCCTCCGCTATTTCCTGCAATAGCCGTTGTTGGCTCGACTGCAAATTACTATAAAATGCAGCATTTTCTGCATCTTCCCCCGCAGGCGGCGTAATCACTGAATAACCCGGAAAAGGTACAGGATCTCTCCGGCCTGCTTCGTCGGGCTTAAATTTTGGAGATTCCTGAATGTGTTCCACCTGGGACTTGTAGGAGTCCAGCAGCGTCATTCGCGCCACCCGATTTACGTAAGCTTGATAAGTATCATCCAATCTTGATTTCCTCGCGGTGACAAACTCCCACACCAAATTTTATATTATGGTGCGGGCTTCCAACAGTCCTATTCAGGATATGTTGGACTTGCGGAACGTGCAACTGTGATTTTTTGGGCTACTGAGCGTTCTTTATGCAAATTTACCTGTTTTGGGGGGAAGACGACTTTGCGATGGCCCAGGCTGTGACCAGTTTGCGCCAAACAGTCCTCGACCCCAACTGGGCTAGTTTTAACTATGACAAGATTATTGCCGATTCCGCCGGATCTGTGGTCGAAGGGCTCGATCGAGCCTTAACGCCGCCCTTCGGTACCGGCAGCCGTTTTGTCTGGCTGGCAAATACGACTGTAACGCAGCAGTGCTCTCCTGAACTGTTAGCGCAATTTGAACGGACACTGCCGGTGATTCCCCCTACCACCGTGCTGCTGCTGACATCCGTCAAAAAACCCGACAGCCGGCTCAAATCTACCAAGTTACTGAAAGAGTCCGCCGAATTTCGAGAATTTTCACCGATTCCGCCTTGGAATGACAAAGAATTAGCCCAGCGGGTGCGTCAAGTCGCAGGCGAAATGAACGTAAAATTGACCGCCACGGCGATCGAACTTTTGGCCGAATCCATTGGCAGCGATACTAGACAGCTATACAGCGAACTCGAAAAATTGCTGCTGTTTGCGGGCAACCGCAGCCAACCTCTGAACCCGGAAGAAGTTGCGGCACTGGTACACTGTCACGCCCAGAATACCTTCCAGCTAGCCGATGCGATTCGCGAGGGCAATACCTCCGCCGCTTTGGATTTATTGGCAGGCTTAACTGGCCGCAGCGAGCCTGGTTTGAGGATTGTGGCTGGCTTGACTGGTAAGTTTCGGATTTGGCTGTGGGTAAAGGCGATGATCCAAGCGGGCGATCGCGATGATAAAATTGCTCAAGCTCTAGATCTTGGCAATCCGAAACGAGTATACTATTTTCGGCAAGAAGTCAAGAATGCCAGCTTAGAAAAACTGCAAAAAAGTTTGCCTTTGCTCCTAGAGTTAGAAGCTTCTTTAAAACGGGGCCGAGAAGAAATCTCAACCCTGCAAACCAAAGTTATAGAACTTTCTAGCTTGTTTCGCTGATGCGCGACAGAGCACAGGAGCGGCGCTTTACTGTAAATTTTTATAACAAATTTCTTTCTTCGGCTATGTGCTTGATGCCGGCTCGCGAGTCAAAAGGTCAATAGATACTAGAAATACTCTCAGAATGCCAAATTAGAAGTTAATGTGGTAAATAAATATTGTCCGCCGAATGCCGATCGGTTAATATTATTTGCCGGCTCTCCACCCCCCCCAAAAAAAGAGCGCTACCCATGACACAACAGAACCCGCGGGAACTGCTCAAGCAGGGCGATCCAAAAGCGATCGCATCTAGCATCAACCGTACACTCAAACCCAAAGGCATCAACGCCGATGTGACGCGGGACAACGGCTGCCTCCACATAATCCTGGAGGCAGACAAAGTACCGGATCAAATGGTATTGGTCGATTTCATCCGCACCGGCATGACGAAGCTGGGACTCGAATCAATTCACACTGTAAAGGTTTACGGACGCCGAACAGGTGACGGTGAGCCTGCGTGGGAAGATGAAATTGATCTGATGCCTGCGGGTTCAATGCCTTACCCCTTGGATAGTGGAATGCCTGACGAGTCTGTAGGTTTAGATGATGTCGAGCCCGAAGAGGAAGACTATTATCAAGAAGGAGAATTCGATCGAGATGACGACGAGGAAGACGAAGACGAATACGAAGATCAAGCCCCGCCTCCGAAAAAACAATTTCCCAAATGGGTAATACCTGTGGGTATCTTAGTACCTCTGGCGGCGATCGCAGGGCTTTTCTTTACTAAAACTTTCCCCTTCGGCGACTCTAACCCAGAACCGATAGCCCCCGAAGCTGCTTCCCCCTCCCCCCAACCCTCATCTCCCCCTTCTAAAGCCGCTGCATCCTCGACCGCCGCATCTCCGGGCACCCCACAGGCCGCCTCACCTGCACCAAAACCCGATCCCACTGCTACAGCGCCAGCAAGCCCAGCTCCAGCCTCACCTGCACCAAAAGCCGCCGTGCCTAAGCCTGACTCTTGGAGGGCAGCCGTTAACACAGCTCAGAAGGCTGCAATTTCGGCCCAGAAGGCTCAGTCTCAAAATGAGTGGATCGCAGTAGCAAGCGAGTGGCAGCAAGCGGTTAAGCTCATGAGAGCCGTACCGTCAACCAGCCCGAACTATCAAAAGGCTCAGCAAAAAGCGGCAGAATATCAGGCTAATCTGATTGTTGCCAACCGCAGGGCGGCAGCAGCGCCTTAAGAGTTTTAAGTTTTGAGTTTTGAGTTGAATACTCGATGTGCTAAAAGTCAAAAGTCAAAAGCCAAAAGTAAAAAATCTTGTTTTTACTGAAAGCTTTCTTACTTTTGACTTTTTTCAATTTTATTAAAATTTCATAAAAATTAATACGGGATGCGGGAAACGAGCGTGGCTTCAGCCCGCTCGTGGGAAGCGACTCGGGGGACTTCAGTCAAGAGTGTCTTTCTTAATTAGCAGAGTGATGCGGATCTTCGATGTATTTCCTAACAACTTCACTACTAATATTGCCTGCGGTACTAACAAAATAGCTGCTCGTCCATAAAGACGGCAGCTTTTTTAATTCTGGAAATTCAGCCCTTAAATTATGACTAGAACGTCCCTTGAATGCCTTGACAACTAACGCAGGAGTATCCATCGGCTTAACCGCTACAAATAAGTGTACGTGATCTGGCGCTACTTCCAGAGCTAAAATATCCCAACCTTTCTCGATTGAAAGTGCTAAAAATATTTCACGCAGCTTAGTTGCTACACTGCCAACCAGAACTTTTTTCCGGCGTTTGGGGATAAACACAAAATGGTAATTAAGTAGGAATTTGACGTGGTTGTGAGTCTGGTACTCAGGAAGTGGCAACATAAAGTTTTGTTGTTATGAATTGACTTATCCACTATACTCACCTCAACTAAATAAATCAACTAAATTTCGGGAAAAAGAGGTGACTAAAGTCAAAAAAACAATGGGAGTGCAGCCAATGTTGTTGTCTCCCACCAAAGAAGTTGAAGCCGTATTACAATATCTTTGTCGGCAATCCGGCAAGCTGTACAATAGTGCTGTTTACTTCGCTCGTCAAACACTTTTCAAAACAGGAAAACTGTTGACTGGAAAATTTGACTTATCTTTTGAACCGTCAATCGCAAAGTCGATGGTTGCTAAGTCGCTGCCTTCAACGCCTATGCAACAAACTTTGATGTCGGTTACGGAGGCGTTCAAAAGCTTCAAAGAGTTAAAAGCTTTGTATAGCAAAGGTCAATTGCACTTTAGACCCAAGCCTCCGAGCTATTTAACAGGTTCTAAATTGTTTAAAGTCGCCTACCCAAATTCTGGTGGATTAAAGCCAGCGCTTGTCGGCGACCAGTTGAGATTTTCCCTGGGCTTAACAGTACGGCGCTGGTTTGGGGTTTCTGAATTCTTTCTACCCATGCCGTCAAACATTGACTACACAAAGGTTAAAGAGTTCACGATTCTCCCTAAGAATGGCGCTTTCTACTTAGAAATGTCTTACGAAATAGAATGTAAGCAACATAATTTAGATTACAATCAAGCTCTATCAATTGACTTGGGAACGGCTGACAACTTAGCAGCTTGTATTGACACGCTCGGAAATTCTTTCTTGATTGATGCTCGCGCCATGAAGGCAAGGAATCAACTTTGGAATAAGAAAGTAGCGACTAGAAAAGAAGGAAAGCCCACGGGTTATTGGGACGGTTGCTTAGACCGCGTAACCCGCAAGCGCAATCACCAGATCCGCGATGGTATCAACAAAGCTGCAAAGTTTATCGTTGACCATTGTTTGAAACACGGTATCGGCAATCTAGTAATCGGATGGAACCAAGGGTTTAAGTCCAATGTTGATATGGGTAAACTAAATAATCAAAAGTTTGTTCAAATGCCTTTGGGAAAATTGAAAGATCGCTTAAAGCAACTTTGCAATTTGCACGGTATCAAGTTCACTGAAACAGAAGAAGCGTATACGCCCAAGGCTAGCTTTATTGATGGAGATTCCCTACCCAAATACGGTGAGAAACCGTCTGGGTGGAAAGCATCTGGAAAGCGCATTAAACGTGGGCTGTATTGCTCTGCCGATGGAACTATAATTAACGCGGATCTGAATGGCGCGGGCAATATTCTAAGAAAAGTAGCCAGTAAGTTAGGTGTAAAACTTGACCGACTGGGTAGACGGTGTTTGGCCACCGTAGCGAGAATTAGACTTTAGTAATAACTAGAGTTATTCTGTCAGCAGAATCGAGCGTGGCTTTAGCCCGCTTGAGTGTCAATTAACTTTACCTATTGCTCTGACGGGGTGACCACCCCGTCAGCCTGGTTGCTAAGGATCGCGAATTAAATAACTTACAATTTTAATTGTTATTGTGGGATGGGCGTCCCGCCCGTCCAAAAAGGACG
>NZ_JAUBTU010000131.1:0-16593 GCF_036705085.1 Microcoleus sp. B6-A1 | reverse complement strand
CCGGGGGGGGTCAATTCTCCCCCCCTTAGCAAGGGGGGGCCGGGGGGGGTTAAATCCCCAATTGCAATCGCCGGAATGGACAGCAGCGACGGTTTAGCTGATGCGATTATTCAAATTTGTCGGGCTAGCGGTGTTGGCGCAAAAGTCGATCGCACAAAAATACCAATTCCCGATATTTTCAGCGAAATAGTATCAACCGAAAAAGCTTTAGATTGGGCATTATACGGCGGCGAAGACTTCGAGTTAGTGCTGTTTTTGCCAATAACAAGCGCTCACTTATTGGTAGAAAAAATAGGAAATGGAGCCTCGATTGTGGGAATCACTACCGAGAGCACCGATATCTGGTTAACTGATAGCAGCGGTATTTATTCTGATATTGTATTAAAGCTCGATCGAGGATTTCAACACTTTTGAATTATCTCGCTTGTCCGCATAGGTGGACTTGGTTTGTGTAGAGGCGGTTTCAACCGCCTGGTTTTTGCCGTTACACATTTTCCGCCCGCGAACCGTTGACTCTTTTATTGTAGGCAGTAGCCAGATTATTTTGGGTTTGCGTCCATTGTTCACTACCGGGTTCGCGATTATTTAAAACTATTTGATAACCAGTAATCGCAATTTCAATATTATTCGCTCTATTTCCACTGGGAAAATCACTAATATGAATACTCAAATTTTCAATAAGACCGATAATTGAGCTAATTGTTTCTGAGTTTTCCCCAGTAATTAACTTCTGCGCCACTTGCTGTAAAGTCTCTGCAAAAGTGGCATTAAGGAGATGTTGTCGCTCTTCCAGCATGGGGTAAATTACTGCTATATCCCCGTTGCTATCTTGTTCTGCTTGCAATAATTCTAGGAAAAAATTTGCATACTCTTGGAATTTTTCACTATTCGAGTTATTGCTATCTCCGTCATCGTTCATATCGATGAGTTGCGCTAGGTAACTAGCTAGATGTCGAAGGAATTTAGCGCCATTTTCCCCTCCTTGTTCTGCTAAGGTTGATGCTACTAACTCGCAAGTTTCCAGAAATCCGCGATCGAGTAATTCTGAGTTATCCTGTAATATTTGCGGTTCGTCTCCTTTGGGGGCATTCAGCAGAGTGTGAATTAATTGCAAATAGGCTTGGGCGCGGGTTTCGTCCATTGTGGGGAGTTGTGAATAACACCGGGATTTATTTTACCATGATTTTACGATATTTTGTAGGGGGGTTCGCCAATTATATATAACAATTAGCAACCATCTATATAAGCCCTGCCACCACCTATAACCCACGTCAACCTAAAATTTGCCTCGCATCGCCAAAATGTAAATGATGATTGTTGGTTGGGTGGGGGCGGGTTTTTGAGATTGTTGATTTCAGACAATTATGGTTGGTGAACCCGCCCCTACAGGATGTATGAAAGATTATTTTGATTGTGCGCGGGTGGCCAGAAACCGGGTTTTTGGGAGATACTTCATTACAGTCGATAAAAATCGTAAACACCCGGTTAATTTGGAATTTTAACCGCAGATTTTCATGCTAACGTCTAGATAATGCTACCTTGGGCATTAATCTATCCAAAATTTGCTCGATCGCAATTACTGTCCAATCAATATCCGCTTCTGTGGTTTCCCGTCCCAAACTCAAGCGAATGCCGCCAACAGCCATAGTTTTACTATATCCCATTGCCAATAATATCGGACTCGGAGTTAGTTTGCCGCTGTTACAAGCAGAACCAGAACTAATGCCAATTCCGGCTAAGTTTAGCTGTCGCACTAAAGTCTTGCCTGTCACTTTCCCTGTGTCGCCGTCGGGAGAAACAATGCAAAAACTGACGTGGTGCGGCAGACGATAATATCGATCGCCAGTTGGTACTAAACTAGGTACGTGGGATAATCGGTCAAAAAGCCGATCGCGCAATGCAATTAACCTCGGCGTTTCCACATCTATTTCCTGCAATGCTAACTCCGCCGCCACCCCAAAACCGACGATTGCCGGCAGCGCTTGTGTCCCCGAACGCAGTTTCAATTCTTGGCCACCACCGCCCAACATTGGCACTAATTCTACTCCCGGACGCACGTAAAGCGCCCCTGCACCTTGTGGCCCGTAAAGTTTGTGACTGGAAACCGAAAGCAAGTCTACGGGAAGTTTCTGCACGTCAACTTGCAGCTTGCCGGCAACTTGAACTGCATCGGTATGAAACATGATATTGCGATCGCGCGCAATTTGTCCTAATGCCTCAATTGGTTGCAGCGTGCCAACTTCGCTTTGTCCGTAAATGATCGAAATTAACACTGTATTCGATCGCAGCGACTCTTGCAAATCCAAAGGGTGAATGCGCCCGAATTTATCCACCGGTAGCCGCGTCACTTCCCATCCCAACTGTTCGAGTTGTCGCGCCGGTTCTGCTACTGCGGAGTGCTCTACGCTGGAGATAATAATATGCTGCGGCTTTGTATAAAGACGGGCAATTCCCATTATTGCCAAATTGTCCGCTTCAGTGCCGCCGGAAGTAAAAATCATCGATTCCGGTAGCGCGTTAATCAAGCTAGCAACCTGCATTCTTGCTAATTCTAAAGCTGTGGCAGCCCTTTGTCCCCACTCGTGCAAACTGGAAGGATTTCCCCACTGCTGAGTCAGGGCTTTTTGCATGGCTTGAATCGCTTCTGGGCGTGCGGGTGTTGTGGCGCTATAGTCGAGGTAAATTTGCATGATTTTAAATAACTAATGACTAAGGACTAAGGACTAATGACTAATGACTAATGACTAATGACTGATAACTAACTTCCTGGTTTGCAGACGTTGTAGTCTTCGTGCGACAAAACTTTTTGGGGAGTTAAGAAAGTGCCGCAATCTTCACAAAGCATTCTGTAGTTGCGAGTTACAGGAATACTGATTATTAAACGGTTGTGACGCAGGCGTTTGCCGCCGAAATCTCTGTAATTCTTATTTTCGCCCAAAGCTGCTATAATTGCCCGGGCTTTAGTGACTACGTGGTCGGGCAGACCTCTGAGATCGATGATATCTCTAGCAAATGATGCTTCCCTCTCTTGTTTTTTGGTTTGTTTTTGTGTCAGCACTTCAACGTACTGCTGCTGCGCCACCAACTCTTGCGTGCAGCGATGGCACGCTTTACCATATCCTTTGTGACCGCACGGAAAAATTCTTTTTCTTTTAGCCATAAAGCAGCGGTATCGGGTTTGACCCACGCCCCTGAATGCTGCTACCCTACCAGTGATGCTTCCGGCATCGAGGCAGTTCTACAAGACGTAAAATCTATTCCCTTGCATAAATTGAATAGGTTGTAACTTTACTTGATCCAATAGCTTTGAACTCTGGGAAGGCTAATAACCTCTATATTTTTTAAAATTTTGTGACTGTATTGTATTATCATTTACTCGGTTTCTGTTGTGCTGGGCTGGTGGCGCTCAATCTGGCGGGCTGCGGACAAACAAAGCAAGACGTGCAGAATTTACCTCTCAGTCTGGCTCCATTGCCTCAAGACCCCTTGTTGCAAGTATACTTCAATCAGTCGATCGCTTCGAGTTATACAGAGCCTTACCGCCAGCAAACTAGACCTGGAGATGATTTAGAAAACTCGATCGCAGTGGCGATCGCTAGTGCTGGATCGACGGTAGATGTTGCGGTTCAGGAGTTTCGCTTGCCCGGTATTGCGAGGGTTTTGGCCGATCGACAGCGATCGGGAATTAAAGTGAGATTAATTGTCGAACATATGTATAGTCGCCCTTGGAGCGATTTTACAGCCCAGGAGTTGGCGAAATTACCGGAAAGAGAGCGCGATCGTTATAGCGAATTTGTGCAACTTGCCGATCGCAATAAAGACGGTAAATTAAGCGCCGAGGAAATCAAGCAAAATGATGCTTTGGTAATTGTCAAAGATGCGGGTATTCCTGTAATTGACGATACTGCTGACGGCAGTAAAGGCAGCGGTTTGATGCACCACAAATTTGTGGTAATTGATGGCAAAACCGTAATCGTCACTTCTGCTAATTTTACCACAAGCGATATACATGGCGATTTCAAGACAGCCGCAAGTCGCGGCAATGCGAACAATTTGCTGAAAATTGAAAATGCTCAATTAGCGCAACTGTTTACTCAAGAATTTAACATCATGTGGGGCGACGGGCCCAAAGGCAAACCGGACAGCAAGTTTGGCATCAAAAAGCCGTTTCGTCAAGTACAAAAAGTAAGAGTAGGGAATTCGACAGTTGCAGTGCAATTTTCACCGACTTCCCAGACTTTGCCTTGGGAAAAAAGCGTTAACAGTTTGATAAATGGAAATTTGGGTAGTGCGAAAAAGTCGGTTGATTTGGCATTGTTTGTATTTTCGGCTCAGCGGTTGTCAAATACTTTGGAAATGGAAGCTAGCCGGGGAGTTGCGGTGCGCGCTTTAATTGACTCTAATTTTATTTATCGCTCTTATAGTGAAGGGTTGGATATGATGGGGGCGACTTTGATGCAGGATTGCGGGTTAGAAACTGACAATCGCCCTTGGAGAAAGCCGCTGACTACGGTGGGAGTGCCGCTGTTACCAATGGGCGATCGCCTGCACCACAAATTCGGCGTTGTGGACGGCAAAACGGTGCTTACAGGTTCTCACAACTGGAGTGAGGCGGCAAATCACGGGAATGACGAGACGCTGCTGGCGATCGAGAGTCCCACAGTTGCGGCCCATTTTGAGCGGGAGTTCGATCGGCTTTACAAAGGTGCAACCTTGGGAATTCCCGCCCGCATCAAACAGAGAATTGATGCTAAGAAAAAAGAGTGCGATTCACTACAAGCAGCATCAAAATCTGCGAGTGCTAAACCTCAAATTGCTGCGGGAAAAAAGTTAGTTAATTTGAATGCCGCGACTCAGGAAGAATTAGAAACTTTGCCAGGGGTTGGCCCGAAGTTAGCCGAGAGAATTATTGCAGCGCGGCAACAGCAACCTTTTACCTCTTTGGACGACGTGGCGCGGGTACAGGGAGTTGGGGACAAGATTTTAGAGAGATGGCGCGATCAAGTAACTTGGTAGTTAAGTTCCTACTCCTCACATTTTGCACCATTCTCGCTTAACAGGCTTTTCGGCCTGTTCCACAAGAAAATTCACTCTTTGTGGAACGGGCCGGAGAGCCCGTTCATAAAAGGCTTATTGACAATAGTGCAACATCTCAGTAATGAGGGCTTCATTCCTGACTCTAAAAAGTTCACAGTCATAACTTCCGCCCTTCCTTTGGAAACTCAGCATCAAAGACTCAAGTTCTCACTATAAACCTATTCGATATACTTTGACAACACCTCACCTCTCAAGTTAAAATAACGCCTAAACAAAATGCTATCTATTCACCTGAGAGGTAGAGAGAGATGGAACAGGCCAGATTTGTTACGGGGAGGCCACAAATCAAATTTCTAGCTATTTTTCTGGGGGCAATTTTTTTGACGCTAGCAGCTTTCACAGTTAGCGCCCAGCAGAGTAGCGAAGCACAATTTAGGGTCAAAAACGAAAACGCTTTTAATATTAATTTAATTCAATTTAAGCGCACTGAATATGTAGGGCCGTGTGCCGGTACTGTCTTCTCCCCTGATTCGCAAAGCGCTCGATTTGTCTCCAGCAAAACTCCTCCCGGCCCTAACAGAAGGGTAATGATTAAAAATGTGACTGATGGCATGGAAACTAACCCCTATCCTTACACAGACCGAGGTTACAATAAAGGTGAGTTCTCCGAGGATTTTGGATTTAAGTTGGGTAACAGTCACAAAACAAGAACTTTTTCGGTTTTAGAGGGAGAAAATAAGTTTCTCTATGAAATTAAAGAAAATGACCAAGTTATAGAACAGGGTTCGCTGACGGCTGAAGTTTCTATACAAAACTTAGGTACTTTTCCCCGTCAGCAAATTTGTCAAGATCAGGTAGAATGTCGGGATACTTCTGATTGTCGCGACCGTAAAGGCAGAAAAAGAAGTTGCAGACGAGAGTGTTTTCCTGTTCAACAGTGTCGCTGTCCGTAATTACTTTCTCTCCTAAAATTATTTTCTTAATTAACGGCAGAAGACAAAGAGGAATAACCAACCAGAAACAAGATAAGTTATTACTCGTTACCAGGCTCTGCCTGGTAACGCAGATCCGGAGGCTCTGCCTCCAATTTTCCTGAAAAAAAACGAGGCAGAGCCTCGCTTACATCGGTTCCCAGGCACAGCCTAGGAACCAGTTAAGAAAATTGAGTTTTTGTGGAACAGGCATCTTGCCTGTCCCACGAGAAATCAAGTAATCGGGTGAAAGTAAAATGCGGCTCCTAAAACGGTGTATGTTGCTAAAAGCAGCACTCCTTCGAGCCAATTCGATCGCCCGTCAAGACTAATTAGATTAGCAATTGTCACGGCAATGGCAACTGCAACTACTTCAAACGGATTGAAGTTTAAATCCATCGGCTGATGAATTATTAATCCGATAATTACTAACACCGGCGCTACCAGCAAAGCAACTAGCAAACTCGAACCCATTGCGACAGAAACTGACAAATCCATATTGTTTTTCATGGCAACTCCCACCGCAGTTACATACTCGGCCGCGCCGCCAACAATCGGCAACAGAATTACCCCTGTAAACAGTGGCGTCAATCCCAATCCTTTGGTAGTTTCTTCGACAACACCCACGAAAATTTCTGATTCAAAAGCAACGGCAACAGTTGAGGCAACTAGCACTCCTATCCACAGCCACAAATTCGGTTTGTGCGTAGTAGATTCCTCTTTGGTATTTTGAGAATTTTCTGACTCTAGTTCTAGTAAGCCGACTTCGTAAAGATAGCTGTGAGTTTTTAAGGAAAATAGCAGAGTTAGAGCGTAAACTGCAATTAGGACGATCGCAGTTATTAAGGAAAGATTCTGAATGGCTGCGGGTTCGACTCCATTGGAGGTGTAAATTACCATTGTCGGCAGCAGGATGGCAATCACTGCTAGAGTCATTGTGGAACCGTTCACCCGCGCGATTATTGGCTTAAATTCCTGTTCTTTGTAGCGGATTCCTCCTAACAGCATGGAAAATCCCATTACTAAGAGCAAGTTGCTGATAATTGTACCGGTTATGCTGGCTTTCACAATGTCAATTAAGCCAGCTTTCAGGGCAACTATGGCAATAATTAATTCCGTAGCATTGCCAAAGACTGCATTTAATAAGCCGCCTATGGAGGGGCCTGTAACGATCGCCACTTCTTCTGTTGCTGTGCTCAACCAAATCGCCAGAGGTATAATGCCTAAAGCGGATGTGATGAAAACTGCGAGGGAGCCCCAGTGCAAATACTCAGCGGCGATGGAAATGGGGATAAAAATTAACAGAGCTATGGAAAGAATCTTTTTGATTGACATAGGAACTCGGATGGTGTAAGGAAGGGTGAGGTCGAGTTGTCGGGGCGATCGCAAAGTTGATTTTACACTATTCAACTATTCTCTGACAATTCTGCTGGCGAGTGCGATCGATAAATTGGGAATATTTAACCGCAAATGCACCCAGATCGAGGCAGATTGAATATAATAGAATTATATCGACATCGGTGAAAAGATATGTCTCAATCTGTAGTGCCAGTTGTTGAATCAAAGCAAATTGATACTTCACCCACCTTGACCTTTGAAGAATACCGATTTTATCAAACTGATTCCGATCTACAATATGAACTGTACAAAGGCAAATTAATTCCGATGCCAACCGCAACAGTTTTACATATCAAAATTTGCGAATACTTAGTTTACAAATTGCAGCGTTACCTAGCTGAACACAATCTTGACTTAGTAGCAAAAACAGGTCTGGGAGTAAGAACAGAAGAAGATACCTCTCGGATTCCTGATGTAGTTGTTTGCACTCAAAGTCTTTTGGAACAAGCTGCTGCTAGACCAGGTTCTGGTATCCTCGATTTTGAGGAAAAGCCCCTGTTAGTCATAGAAGTAGTGAGTCAAAATCGGCGCGCCGATTATGTGATTAAACGAGCTGAGTACGAACTAGCTAACGTACCTGAATATGTAATTGTTGACCCTACACCTAACAAAGAACTGGTGCGAGTTTTAGCTTTTCCTGAAGGTGAAGACATCTATACACAAACCGATTTTGTGCCGGGGCAACAAATGGTATCTGTAGTATTTCCCAATCTGACATTATCAGTGAATGAAATACTGTCTCCGCCATTAGTTGAAGGGTTGATTAAAGCAGAACAAGCTCGGTTCCAGGAACTTGAGCAGCAAGCTGCGGTGGAGCGCCAACGGGCTGATGAGCAGGGCCAACGGGCGGAAAGATTGGCGGCCAGGTTGCGAGAATTAGGAGTAGATGCCGATCGCATTTAGGAGCTTTCTGTCTGGAGCATCTCAATGAAAGCAGCCAATCTAGAAATTGGAAGGAGCCAGGAGTCAGGAGTCAGGAAGAAAGAGGAAGAAGGAAGCAGGAAGAAGAAGTGTTTTTACAAATATGAGATGCTCCCTTTCTGTCAGATCCCCGAATTCTTAAAAAAGTCGGAGATCAGGGTATTCTGTTGTTTGAGGTGGGCTTGGTACTGTGCAACTATTCAACCCAACGCACCCGCACAAAATGAGCTTCGCGTCCCCAGAAGTCGTGACTTACAGTAATATCAACAACACTCAAATTAAACGGAATAGCAGTTGTGACGTACCGCTGAGCTAGAGATCCTACATCTGGAGCTAATTGAGCCGCCGCCGCCGCCGCTGCACCCAAACCTAAAAGTTGCAGAATGGGCCCGCGAGGCAGGGCTAAATTAATGCCAACAGCAAGTCCAGCAGTCAGCAGCATTGCCACCGACAAATTCGTGCCACAGCGGGGATGTACAGCTAAATCCCACTCTCCGCTGGCAATCCGCTGCAAAGCCTCGCGCACTGCCTGACGCAACTGTGCAATGTTAACGTGACCATAAAGATAAAACCCTTGGTCTGTGGACATTCCGCCCAATAACTCATTATCGGTTCTTGCTGTCGTCGCACCAAACGATTGACTTAGTACCCAAACAGTAGCGTGTTCCAAAGCATGAACTTGTCGCAAAGTCAAAACTTCCTTCAAACCGGGCACAAAATTGAGTTGTCGCAACAAATCAGCATCTTGAGTCCGCTGCGGGGCAAAGTCGAAGGGAAACTGGCCGGTGCGGCTGGAAGCAGAAGCAGTAGTTGTCATATCAAAACGCCTCCATTAACTCCATTAAGTGGATATTTAAGATTAGCAATTCGGTTGAGAAAAAGCCGATCATACATTATCAATAGTTTTGACTTTAAAACCTAGCAAGGGCAGGTTTTGTGCAAAAAATATTAGCCCTCAACCTGCCCTTACTAATAGTTCGCACTTATTCCCAGTTTATCGTTCGAGCCGCTGGCCGTCGCGGAACACTCCCGGAAACCGCCGGCCACTGGTATCGATAATTGTGCCTTTGCCGTGAGGCAATCCCTTGCGGAACTCTCCCTGATAGCGGATACCGTTAGAAAACGCGCAGCTACCCCTAGCATCAAGTTCTTCATTAAAGAACTGTCCCGAACACCGGGTACCGTCCGCGCGGGTGAAGACTCCCGCACCTAAAGGCTTGCCCCCTAAAAATTGACCGACAAAGCGATCGCCGTTAGCAAAAATGAATTGCCCCTGTCCAGTCGGCGTACCCACTTTCCAATCCAGAGAAAACGGCCCTATATAGCGATCGCCATTAGTAAAAATAGCTGTCCCGGAACTCACTTTGCCATCTCGGAATATGCCCTCGACGCGGGCGTCGTCGTTAAATATAAATTGTCCTCGACCGTTTGGCTGACCGAGACGGAACTGCCCCTCATAGCGATCGCCGTTGGCATATACGTATACCCCCGTGCCACTGGGCAAACCGTTAACGAACTGTCCGATGTAGCTATCGCCATCGTCGTAATCGCACCTAACTCTACCTGTAGGGATAGCTGGCACGCAGCGACCAGTTTTAGCTCCTGTTCCTTGCGCCATTGATGGCAAGGGATAAGTCGCGTAACTACCAATTCCCAACACTGATGTAACTAATAGAGCGATTCCACTGGTTTTAAAACGGGAAATCATTAACAAAGTCTCTCCTATACGCTTCTGGATATTATTTTCCTTCGTCATTTGTCTTTTGTCCGATTTCTTGTCAACAGTGGCCTGAAAAACTGAATTTATCCTTTAGGAAACTCCGGGTTTGCCGTTGCGAAATACCCCCGGAAAGCGCCTGCCGCTAGCATCGATCATCGTCCCGACACCGTGAGGCAGTCCCTTTCGCAATTCTCCTTCATAGCGCGTACCGTTGGGGAAAGTGCAGGTGACACTAGCATCTAGTTCTTGATTAAAAAATCTGCCGGAACAGCGAGTGCCGTCTTTGCGTACTAATACCCCTGGGCCAAAGGGCGAACCTGCAAAGAATTGTCCTTCGTAGCGATCGCCATTCTCGTAAAAAAATTGACCCCGCCCTGCTGGTTGGCTGCTAATAACATCAGTCTGAACGTTCCTGACGACTGCGAACTCTCCGACGTAGCGCTCGCCGTTGGGAAAAACCACCGTCCCAGACCTCATCGTGCCGTCTTGGAACACGCCTGTGTAGCGGGCATCATCTTTAAAAATGAAAGTCCCTCTACCATCCGGCACTCCATTCCGAAATTGTCCTTCGTAGCGATCGCCATTAGCGTACACGTAGACTCCACTGCCATCGGGGAGGCCGTTGACGAAATTTCCCTCGTAGTTATCGCCTCCCTCGTAATTGCATTTCACTCTTCCCGTAGGAAGGCTGCCTTGGCAGAAGGGAGAGCGTTTTTCTTCATCTGGTTTTTTTGGATCAGGTGTTGGCTGAGCCATTAATGGCTGGGGATTCAAGAGATTAGTGGCGCTGCCGATACAAGAAGCAACTAATATCACCATCCCTAATTTTTGAATTGAACCGAGCATGAGAAATCTCCTTTGACTTCCATTACTAATAGGGATTTTATAGAAGCTAAGACTCGCTGAAAAGTCTTCTATTTTTTAATCCCTAATGTTTCTTCCCAGAAGCGACTAACTCACTCTATATTAATTTTACCTTCAGATTCGAGATCAGCCATAAACGCTAAGGGCAAAAATTAGAGTTTTTGCCCTTAGCATTTTTCATGCTTTAATGTCAATTTTCAGCGCCGCGTTGAGCTATTCGGATTTGGCCGACGGCTAATAACTGTATTGGCGGGTTGTTGGCGAGTGGCGGGTTTTTCGCCAACACCTTTGGCTACCTCAACGCCGTTTTCCTCTAGAATCACGACTGGATCGGCTCCGGGCTTGATATCCACCCGCTTCACCAAAACTTGCCCGTTAGACAACCGCTGGCCGACTTTGACATATCGGCTGGTTGGTTCATTCGGTACTTTGACAATCACTTGCGTCTCGTTCCCGACTTTTACCACGCCACTGACTTCAGTGCCTGTAGCGAGGTCAGTAGAAGGCGGTGGCGGCGGTGGCGCAACTGTTGGTATCTGCGGAGGAGGTGGGGGATTGGGGTCTCTCCACTGGGGCGGGCGCTTGTCTACTGGCAGTTCCGGCAGATCCGGTACTCCTATGGGTCTAGCTGCAATTGGCTGGGGCGGGCGCGGGGGTGCTGGACGGCGCGGATTCCTACCGGTAGTTGGTGTTGAAATTGGGCGGCTGCCCACTTGAGGCGTATTCAGCCCCGGAACTTGGCGCGGTAAGCCAATTTGTGCTCCATCGCCTCCCGGCAGGCCTGGCTGTCCGGGGCGACTGCCCAATTGAGGCGTATTCAGCCCCGGAACTTGGCGCGGCGAGCCTATTTGCGCGCCTTCGCCTCCGGGAAAACCCGGCTGTCCGGGGCGACTGCCCAATTGAGGCGCATTGAGTCCCGGAACTTGGCGCGGGGAGCCAACTTGCGCGCCTTCGCCTCCCGGCAGAGAAGGATCTCCGGGGCCCGCTGCTATGAACGGAGCTCCCGCTGGGCGACGCCCTACTGGCGGGGGGTTTAGCCCAGGCACTTCTGGCAACGAAGCTAATTGCCGACCCAGGGCCGTCTCGCCTGGTGGCTGACGATTTGTCGGGCTTGCCGATAGAACTGGCAGAAGAGGCGCTTTTGCGATAGTTCGCGCCTCATAGTCTTGATCGCGGAGGGCTGCATCAAGTCTGTTCTTGCCCTGCCGCCAAACTGCTTGCAGCAAATTTGCTCGCGTCACACAGGAAAGTTCCCCCCTTCTTACTGTCGGCGGTCGATATACCTCAATTGCCTCGGCAATTTCGGGAACGATGGAACACCGGAGAGCATCAGCAGGCGATTGATCTCCGTAAAGATCCCACAAGTTTGAGGCTGTCACATATTCACCCAGGGCCTTTTCTATTCTTCTGAAGAATGGTCGGTTAGTTAGTAGTAACTCTCGTCTGGTAACACCAAAATTCCTTCCTGGTACTCCGTAAATAGTCTCGACTAATTTACGCACATCAGTACCGTACTCAGAGTTTTGTGTGGTGTCATCGAGCAAAGCCTGAAGCGTCCTAAATTCGCTGACAACGCCTCTTGCTGTGGGGCTGAGATTGATTTGGGGAGCGGCAGGGCCTCTGAGCTTAGTTCCTCCAATTTGGACTGGGCGGGATAGTTCTGGCAGTTTAGGTATCATGGCCACCTGTCGCTGCGGCAGTTTGGGCAAGGGATTGGCTGTCATCGGCCCTGCTGGGACTCCGCCCGGGACATCGCCAACTCCGGGAGGGTTTTGAACTGTGATCGGTGGCAGCGGCCCAAAGGGGTCTAGCTGAGAAGGATTGGCTGTCACAGGGCCTTGTGGCACCGGCTCAAGGGGAAGCGTTGGATTCCTGTTTTTGTTGTCGCCGATTCCTGTTTGAGCCTGTCTTGCTCGTTCGTCTGGGTTGGTCGATCGAATTAACCCTGGAGGTTGGGCGGCTACTATTGGAGACGGGAAAGTCTGAGTTGCTGGGGTGGGGCTGGCAGAGGCTGTCGGAGATGGAGAGGCTGCACTAGGGCTGGGGCTGGGGCTGGCTGTGTTGCTGGCCTCGTCGCCACCGCATCCTCCGATCGAGAAAGCTAGTAGTCCTATAGTTGCAAAATATAAAAGTTTGTGCATTGCCGATCGCCCCTAAATGCTTAATTTCAAGATATCCAACAAGGCTCTGCAATTACAGCCTGTTGCCGTTTATCAGTTTATCTGTGTTCGATGTTATGCGATCGCTTGAAAATTGCCAAGTTTTCCTGATGATCTGATCGGGCGATCGGGCGATTGGTTTTTGGGAGCGGGTTAGGATATCAGTGGCGGTCGTTGTTCGACATCATTGAATCAATTAAGGTATTTAGATCATGGCAAAAGTGATTCTCAAGCGGATTTGGCGATCGGGCTTGGTTTGTGCGAGCGTTGTGGTTGGTCTGGGATCTGTGGGGGGTGGCGAGGTGCATTCTCATTCACATCAGCCAGAAACTCAGGTGATGACATTGGTGCCCGATGTTAGTTCCCAGCAGCACGCGCGGCGGAGCTATCCCGTTCCCCGTAGGGGTTCCCGAAGGGTAGGGAATCGCACTATAACGGGATCGGGATTCACAACTGGCAAATTGTACTCTCAGTTTTGGAACCCGTCAAATCGTGGTGCCAAACCCCCAGCAAATCAACCGGCTAAGCCACCGGGGAATCCACAGGTATTTCAAGCTAAAATCAAGCGTCGCGCTGGTGGGACGCCGGTGATTGATGTGGTATTTAACGGCAACAAGACTTTTGAAATGATTCTCGATACCGGGGCGAGTGGCACTTTGATTTCTCAGCGGATGGCTACTGCACTGGGAGTGAGGCCGGTGCGTACAATCAGAGCGGGGATCGCTGACGGTAGCGTTGTCGAGTTCCCGATCGGTCTAGTGCGATCGATTCGGGTTGGCGGTGCTGTGAGCCAAAATGTCGAAGTGGCGATCGCCAAACAAATGCCAATAGGTCTGCTCGGTCACGATTTCTTTGGCAATTACGATGTCAAAATTAAAAAAGATGTTGTAGAATTTTATGTCCGCTGAAAGTGAGCCGATTCGGAAACGGATTTTTGCTCAACTCGTTTAAAGTTATTCGCAGCCCAGTCAAAGCTGTTTAATCTCTTCCTTGAGGCAGTAGTAAAAGTGCGCCATCTGTGGTATTCTTCTTAGTGTTTCAATAGCAACCTACCGTTGAACAATTGGTGAAAATGCGGCGGCAAAAGCAGGGTCGCTGTTGGTGAGATCGGTAACTGTCTCCGACTGTGCATTTACAGTACAGGGCAAGGCAATCAATTAAACAATTCCCAAAGCAGGTCGAAATTAGTTCCCACAATGCTGTGGCTAAGGGAAATTTGGTGGGCTGTGTTCAGCCGGAGCCTAGAAAATATGTAAACTGATGAGCGGAAGATGTTCCGCAAAATCGGAAATCATGACGATCGAGAAATTAATTATTGTAAATAAGGTATTCACATGGCACAAGCGTCTGTATCTCCTGTAGTGCTGATTATTCTAGACGGCTGGGGTTATCGTGAAGAACAAGACGGAAATGCGATCGCCGCTGCGAAAACACCCGTGATGGACAGTCTCTGGGCCGCTTATCCCAGAACTCTGATTAAAACATCGGGCCGGGCGGTAGGGCTGCCAGACGGGCAAATGGGTAACTCAGAGGTTGGTCACTTGAATCTGGGCGCGGGCCGCGTGGTTCCTCAAGAGTTGGTGCGGATCTCGGATGCCGTGGAAGATGGTTCTTTGCTGGACAACCGCGCGCTGGTTGGGCTTTGCGAGAAAGTCCGGGCCACGGGCGGCAAGTTGCACCTGACTGGTCTTTGTTCTGAAGGTGGGGTTCATTCCCATCTCAGTCATATTAAGGGTTTGCTGCAATTAGCAAAGGCACAGGGAATTTCTGAGGTTTGCATTCACGCGATTACAGACGGCCGTGATACAACTCCGAAAGAGGGTGTCGAAGCTCTAGGCAAGATTGAAAGTTATATCGCAGAGGTAGGGGTCGGTCGGATTGCGACCATCAGCGGCCGCTACTACGCTATGGACAGGGACAAGCGCTGGGATCGGGTGCAGCGCGCTTACGAGGTGATGACGACTGAGGGCGCGCCTGACGGTCGATCGGCTGTTGATGTGTTGCAGGCCTCCTATTCTGAAGGAGTGACCGACGAGTTTGCAGTTCCGACTCGAATTGCGCGGGGAGCCGTGGCATCCGGGGATGGGCTAATTTTCTTCAATTTTCGCCCGGACAGGGCTAGAGAATTGACTCAGGCTTTTGTATCTCCCGATTTTAAGGGGTTTGAACGGCAGTTAATTGAGCCGCTGACGTTTGCGAGTTTTACTCAGTACGACCCGAAGTTGTCCTCGGTAATGGTGGCTTTTGAACCGCAGAATTTGAACAATATTCTGGGCGAGGTGATTTCTAAGCACGGTTTGCAGCAGTTGCGGACGGCGGAAACTGAAAAGTACGCTCATGTGACTTATTTTTTTAATGGGGGTCTGGAAGAGCCTTTTATCGGGGAACACCGGGAGTTGGTGCAGAGTCCGATGGTGGGGACTTACGATGAGGCACCCCAGATGTCGGCGGAGTTGGTGACGGATGGGGTGGTGACGGCTTTGGAAAGAGGCATCTATTCGTTTATGGTGATTAACTACGCTAACCCGGATATGGTTGGTCATACGGGGATGATGGATGCGACGATAGTTGCGATCGAAACTGTGGATAAATGTTTGGGGCGGCTGTTGAGCGCTATTAGTAAAGCTGGAGGTACGGCAATTATTATTGCTGACCACGGAAATGCTGAGCAGATGTTTGACGAGGACGGGAATCCCTGGACGGCTCACACTACTAACCCGGTGCCGTTTATTCTGGTAGAAGGTGAAGGTCGGAAGATTCCGGGTCACGGAACGGATGTTCCTCTGAGGGCGGATGGTTGTTTGGCGGATATTGCGCCGACGATTCTGGAGCTGTTGAGGTTGCCTCAGCCCCCGGAGATGACGGGACGCTCTATGATACGATCGGCTGAGTTTGAAGTTCGTGCCAATCGCACTCCGGTGCGAGTCCGATTGTAGTAGGGCTCGGTGAAATCTCGCTAAAGGTGGGGACACGGCGCCGTGTCCCTAACCGAGTTTGTGTGCGATCGACTGAATTTGATATGATAATAAATTACCGATTACTAATTACCCATTACCCCACATTATGAATATTGTTTCTGTGTTACAAGTTATCTGGTCTTTGTCTGCTTTAGGACTGGTGATTTTTGTGTTGCTGCACAGTCCTAAAGGCGATGGTATTGGAGGGATTGGCGGACAAGCTCAATTGTTTACCAGCGCCAAGAGTGCAGAAACAAGTCTGAACCGGATTACTTGGGGTCTGTCTATTGTTTTTATGGGTTTGACTGTGATTTTGAGTGCTGGTTGGTTGGCGCCTAAGTTATAAGATTTGGATTTTTAACCACATTAGTTCACGGGCGAGACGCCCGTGCCACATGAGTTCACGGGCGAGACGCCCGTGCCACATTAGCTCACGGGCGAGACGCCCGTGCCACATTAGCTCACGGGCGAGACGCCCGTGCCACATAATTGACACTCCCTAGCCTAAAGGCGTAGGGATTCTTAATTCATCGACTGACCTTTAAGCGCTATGTCCTTTCGGCAAT
>NZ_JAUBTU010000193.1:0-1440 GCF_036705085.1 Microcoleus sp. B6-A1 | reverse complement strand
AAAATCATATTTGTGCGTGAGTCTTTTTCTGAAAAAATCCTTCTTAAAACTCTTAAATCCGATGGAATTAACCCAGTAAAAATCGAGCTTTAAGAACTTCTGAATTCTCGAAGCTGAATCAATTTAGATCGGGAATCTGTTTGAGTTTTCGAGCGTTAACTGGCAGAGTTTAAGATTTGGACTAAATAATTATTATCCATTCCCGCCAGATACCGCTTCATTTTTAAACTTCCTTTAAATCCTTTTTCTTGTTTCAGTAAATTGATGGCTAAACGACGTAGAAGAGCAAAGTTTTCAGGAGAATTATCTTTACGAATCCGACTCTTGTCTTCACAAAAAGTAACATCCAATGTCCAATGTAAGCTATTTTCAATACCCCAATGACTGCGAATTGCTTGAGAAATCTTCTCGGCATTACTGGCTAAACTACTCAAATAAAAGCGAACTTCTGTGGTTGTTTTATTCCACAAACGTCTTTCACTTACGATCATCACAACCGTTTTTAATCCAGTCCATAATGATTGATTATGAAGAGATGGAAGCTCTGAGACTGCCACCGTCCAAATTTGTCTTTTTTCAACTCGATGATGCCCGGCTTCTATTTGTTGATAATAGCTATGCTCTCTGCCACCAAACTCTTCTTTTCTAGCTAATTTAAACCAGTTTTTTACCTCTTCATGAAGAAGTTTTTGATTCCCTTTTAGCGCTAAAAGATAATCTCCTTTCTTCTTAATTATGAGCGCTGCTATTTCTTTCTGACATCCCAAAGCATCAATGGTTATTATGCTTCCAGCAATTTCTAGCATCTCTAACAAAGCCGGAATTGCTGTCACTTCGTTGGATTTCTTATTGACTTTTTTTTGCCCTAAAACTAATTGATGGGATGAAGACCATGCACTGACTATATGCAATGGTTTTTGGCTGTGATTCCGGTCATAAGATTGTTTCATTGTTTTGCCATCGATGGCTATGACTTCTAGCTCCAACTTTTGGGTGATTGAATTTATCCAACTCAAAAAACACTCTTGAAACTGCTGCGGTTCAATTCGAGCAAATAAGGAGACTAAATGTATCATGAGAAGGAATTCCATTCGGCAGTTCTAGAAAACCTTTCAGCCATTCATATTTGGTTGTTCCATAGAGTTCTATTGCTCCCCATCCATCTGCACCGCTGATGACAGCTAGAATCGCAATTGCTACAATATCTATTAATAAATGCTGTTTACTTCTTTCTATTCTTGGATCGGTCAAGGTTCCAAAATGGTTTAAAAAACAAGCGTTCAATAAGTGTGTCGGGTTCGAGACACCTATTGTTTTTTGTTGGGCAGTTAAAGTCGAAGTAAACCCTTTCGCCATCGATCGCACCTAATTACGCACTTGATTTAGCCCAATACTTCATCTTATCATGTTTTAGGTTGAAATTAAGATGCGTTTACCCTG
>NZ_JAUBTU010000130.1:0-17300 GCF_036705085.1 Microcoleus sp. B6-A1 | reverse complement strand
TACGGATTTTTAGGAATGGATTTAAGAAATTAAAGCCGTCCTAGAAGGACGGGGTTTTAAACCCAATTTTCTGATAACCATTATACAGCCACTCTGAATAAATAGGAGCTTGTTTATTCAGACTCCTCACTGAAGACATCTTCATTGAAAGTCCCCCTAGAAGGGGGAGGCTTGTACCCATTTCTCTGGTCACCTTGTCGCCCCAAGCATCAGCCAGCCCCCCTAAGCCGAAATGAATCGGAATTCGATCGGGCAAAACCGCCCAAAACTTGACGATGAGCAAAACAGCCAGCAAAATCGCGATCGCACCTAAAAGCTCTACCGCCACTAAAACAGGCGAAAGCCCCAGAGAAATAACCGGCCGTTGGTTTGGTGCGTTTCCAGTCATGGCTACTGAAAATTAGATTAATATTGAAAATAATAGTATTGGTTCCAATTCCATTCCCCAACAGCTTTCGTTGGGGGTTTCCAAACATCCCGCGAGGTTCTATGACGGCTCAGGTTTTGATTGAAAAGAAAAAGTTAGAAAAACCGCCCCTAACAATACACACATTAGGCGATCGCGTCCTGCGGCAGCCAGCTAAGCGCGTCAAAAGCGTCGATGCAGAAATTCGGCAGCTAGTCCGAGAAATGCTGCAAACCATGTACAGTGCGGATGGCATCGGTTTGGCTGCCCCCCAAGTCGGAGTCCACAAACAAGTAATCGTGCTCGACTGCGACCCGGAAAACCCCGCCACACCCCCAATGGTTTTGATCAACCCCACCATCAAAAGTAGCAGCAGCGATATCTGCATCTTGCAAGAAGGGTGTTTGAGCATTCCGGGAGTTTATTTAGAAGTCAAACGCCCAGAAGTCATTGAAGTCTCCTACCGCGACGAATACGGCCGCCCACAAACCCTGATAGCAACAGAGTTACTGTCGAGGGCAATTCAGCACGAAATGGATCACCTCAACGGAGTGCTGTTTGTAGACAGAGTAGAAAACAAGCTGGCACTGAATGAAGCATTAGTCAAGCAGAAATTTTCGCCAAAGGCAGTAAAATCAGTATGATGGCAGGAACTCCGAAAAGTGGTTTACTATTAGCTCTTTCGTGCATCACTGCGATCGCGGCAGTCGGCTCCATCTTTGAGCTGTCATCGGGAGAAGCTCAACTTGGAAATTTAGTCACGGGCATTATCCTCGCCCTGAGCGTACCGCTAACTGGCATATTTTTCTATGCAGCCGTTCAGGATGCCAGGGCAAATCTATAAGCAGAGTTTTTAGTCATTAGTCATTAGTTAGCAGTTATTAGTAATTAGTCATTAGTCATTAGTAATTAGTCAGCAGCTAACAACCAATAACTGTGGAATAAAGACTGCTCAAAAATAACATCAGCTAACAGCTCGCGAGCTCATGACAAATGACTAAGGACTAATGACTCATAACTCATGACTAATGAAATCGGATTTCTGCGACAAGTGCCAGCAAAAGACGCTGGGGGAACCCCAGCATCCAAATACCAACTTTCTGAAGATGGGGAATTGGTCATCGGACGCGATCGCAATTGTCAAATAGCTTTAGAGTCGATCGGTCACGGCATGGTTTCCCGTCGCCACGCCATGATCCGTCCCCTAACTCAGGGTACTGTGACGAGATGGGAAATTTGCGACCTCAACAGCGCTAACGGAACTTATATCAACGGAAAAAAGCTCTCTGGCTGCCAAACTTTAGAAACAGGCGATCGCATCAGTCTCGGCCTTGACGGCCCTGAATTTATATTTGAATCTCCCGTAAGCTCTTACCAAAATCAACCCGGATTAAGAGCACCACAAACGGGCAATTTTGCTGGTAGCGAAAAAGATGCTCTCACTTTAACTCAATTATTCCCGATCGCCTCCACTGGCAAACAATTAAGCCAAAAAGCTTACTTATATCCAGGTATTGCCACAGTTATTGTTGTCGTGTCCATGTTTGTCGCGGTTGGAAATTCCGCAGCATTCAACTTGCTGCTGTCAGCTTACCTCGCCGGTGCGGCTTACTACTTTATCTATCAACTATGCGGCAAACACAAGCCTTGGTGGGTATTGCTTGGTTCGGCTTTAGCTACAGTCCTGATTGTGATCAGCCCCTTATTAATTGGATTTATATTCGTATTTAGAGAAATTTTGCCCGGCCGCCTGCCAACCGAAGGCGAAACAATCAGTTTTTTGCCTTTTTTGACCAGAATGTTTTTCGGGGCAGGTCTAATGGAAGAATTGCTGAAAGCCCTGCCCGTTTTGGGAGCGATGTTGCTGGGAAATTGGCTGAAAAATCCGTGGCGCGATCGAATCGGCGTTTGGGAACCTTTAGACGGAATTCTGTTAGGAAGTGCTTCGGCAGTCGGCTTTACACTGTTAGAAACTCTGGGACAGTACGTTCCCAATGTCATCCAAAATGTCACCCTGCAAGCAGGGCCGGACGCCGGACAATTAGTAGGATTGCAGTTGCTAATTCCCCGCATTTTGGGTTCCGCCGCCGGACACATGGCTTACAGCGGCTATTTGGGATATTTTATCGGTTTGAGCGCCCTCAAACCCAGGAAGCGGTGGCAAATTTTGGGAGTAGGTTATTTCAGTGCTTCGGCACTTCACGCTTTGTGGAATGCGTCAGGAGCCGCCAGCGTACTTTTGCTGGCGTTGGTGGGAGTTTTGTCCTATGCGTTTTTGGTAGCTGCGATTTTGAAAGCCAGAGCTCTGTCTCCGAATCGAGAGAAAAATTTTGCCACGAGAATATTTTCTGAAAAGTGACTGCTGAGTGCTTAATTGTTAAAGTGCGATCGCACCTCAAGCTGCCATTTTTTTCTTGTGTTTTAACCAGCTTAAACCTGCCAATGCTAAAGCTGCGGCCCCAGCGGTGAGAGGTTCGGGAACTGGTTCGGCTGCGGTATCCACTAGAGTGTAGGAAACATCAGAGTACCCCCACCCTCTAGAGTATGGAATATAGGAATCGACGATGAGCAATCCATCGTCTATATATGATTGATAGTTCATCTGTTTGTGAACAGTCTCGTGACTCCACGAGAAATAGGTCAATCCCATAGACCAAGATTCGTAGCTCTCATGCACCCAGTAAAAAGGCCCTCCTGGTTCGTCTGGAGGACTGATATATTCATTCATCACACTGTAGCCGCCGCTTGCATACAGTCCGCGAAAATCTCCTTGCTCAAAAGAAGCTGTAGCCCCTGCCAAATTGTAAGATTTTTCCCATCGTTCCAATCTTCCGTCGGAAACGGCAATTTCTTCAAATCCTATTCCTGTAAGCGAGGAGTTATTCAACTTAAAAAACCCGCTAGCTGTACTACCATTGTCCACATCGAAATTGTAGGTAAGTACGGCGGCTTGTGCTTTGTCTACTCCTGCTAATGACACCGCTGAAAACAAACTTAAAATTGTGCTAGCGATCGCACTTCCTAATCTGGGCCTGTGTTTTTGACTCATTGTTTTTTATTAAGCTTTACGTAAGTCTAGTGTATTTGAGCGAGCGATCGCCCGTAATTATCCGCATTCTTAAAGTAAATTTTTTTGAATTCAAAGATTGCAGAATGTAAATAACCGAACTAATACGGATGCCTCATTTGTTGTATTTGTATAATTTATGACTTTCACTATTACTTTTGAACACAAACTAGAAAAATGTTTGCTCGTAATCGCCAAATATTCCCACGGGTTTGTGTTGTTGGGATGCTGCGGACGATCGTCCTGCTGCCTGTACACACTTAATAAATTTTGTCAATACGCAATTTCCCGACATATTACCCCAGTATTCTGCCCTTGTGTATGAGTAGCTACTGCTTAATTGCCGGATGCGATAATCGCAACTGAACTTAGAAATTCTTCACAAATAGTTTGACTGTGGTACTATCTGGATGGCTGTGAGTAGCTGAGGGAAGCCAAGGGGCTTGATTCCTGTGGTGGTGGAGGAGAATCCAGGAGTGCTAGATAGGATGTCATTGGGATACGCAAACGTTTTCGCCCAGCGAAGTCAACTCGAACCCCTCCGCATTGGGGTGATTGGGGTTGGCAATATGGGCCAGCATCACACGCGAGTTCTGAGCTTGCTAAAAGATATCGAACTCGTGGGTGTTGCAGACATAAATGTAGAGCGGGGAATAGATGTAGCAAGCAAATACCGGGTTCGCTTCTTTGAAGACTACCGAGATTTGCTCGCCCACGTAGATGCAGTTTGCGTCGCCGTTCCAACTCGCCTGCATCACCCTGTGGGGATGTCTTGTCTCCAAGCGGGTGTTCACGTTTTAATTGAAAAGCCGATCGCGGCTAGCATTGCCGAAGCCGAATCTTTGGTCAACGCGGCTGCTGAGGCCCACCGGATTTTACAAGTGGGTCACATCGAGCGCTTCAATCCAGCTTTTCAGGAACTCGGCAAAGTGCTGAAAACTGAAGAGTTACTGGCATTGGAAGCTCACCGGATGAGTCCCTATTCCCAGCGGGCTAACGACGTATCGGTAGTTTTGGATTTAATGATCCACGACATCGACTTGCTTTTGGAATTGGCAGATTCCCAAGTGGTGAAGCTGACAGCCAGCGGCAGCAGGGCATCAGATTCAGGTTATTTAGACTACGTGACAGCGACGTTGAACTTTGCTAACGGCATTGTCGCCACCCTGACTGCCAGTAAGGTGACACACCGCAAACTCCGTTCAATCGTGGCTCACTGCAAAAATTCTCTGACAGAGGCAGATTTTCTCAACAACGAAATCTTGATTCACCGACAAACAACCGCCAATTACGTGACGGATTACGGTCAGGTGCTTTACCGTCAAGATGGGTTGATCGAGAAAGTTTACACCAGCAATATTGAACCGCTCCACGCAGAATTGGAGCATTTTATTAATTGCGTGCGGGGTGGAAATCAGCCTTCTGTGGGAGGAGAACAAGCTCTCAAAGCTCTGCGGCTTGCGAGTTTGATCGAGCAAATGGCTCTCGACGGTCAAGCTTGGTATCCGAAAGAGCTAGAGTCTACTTTGCAAGTTAGCTAAATCGAGACAAATCGTGTCGTTTCCGGCTGCTTTTACAGTTTGGGTTTGTTGTTCGTTGAAAAGGGTTGATTAACAGTAAGACTTTTTCTGACATTTGCTAACAATCACTTACATTTTCCCGAGGTCTTTATATCATATAGAATGAATTTAGCCACTCAGATGTAGGTGAAAAACCTTGATAGTACGCAACCGCTATATAAATAAGTTGCCTCTACATTATCAAAGCAAATAATCAGATTGGCTAATAGCTGTAAGCGATAACCAAGCTGAAGGCAAGAATATAAGTGCTTGTAGAAATTTCTACGGGCATCGGTTGATACGCGCCCGGTTAGAGATCTGTTCTCAACTTATGTATGTGTTAGCAAATGTTAGCAAAAAAGTATCGGTAACTGTTCCCATGCAACCGGATTCGATGTCAGTTGATTTGAGGTTGGACAATTCGGCGTGAGACTTTCGGCGAGCGCGTGCGTCGAGTTGCGCTCAGTCGAACTATTTTAGACTTGAGATTGACTCTGCAGATGAATCTGGGGGCTTGAACTAAGGTTTTAACTTTTTGCACTCGACAACAGGAGCAAGACTTAAGTGCCAAATAGTTCGCTAAACTTATCCATACTTAATCGCCCTTGAGGAAGTTCTATGTTTGCCGTTAAACGAGCGCTAAAAGTGAATAGCAACGAAGCGACTTTGATGGCAAGACACGCAGGATTCCGGCGCGTAGTATTTAACTTTGGGTTAAGCTTGCGGACTCAAATGTATAGTGAGGGGAAATTTACCGACTCCAAGGTAATCAACGAAGTCAAAAAAGTTCTCACCAACTACGTCAAGAAACAGCCTGAATTCGGCTGGATGAACCAGTTGTCTAGTCGAGTTTACCAAAATGCGTTAATCGATCTAAAAGATGCGTTTAGTCGGTATCGCTCTGGGAAAGCAGGTCATCCAAGATTCGCTAGTCGCCGAGACGGTCAATCTTTTACAGTCGATTCGTCTAACGTCCAAGTTCTACTAAGCGCTGGCAACACCATAAAGATTCCTACCTTGGGAACTTTTCGGCTCTACGAAGCCCTAGAATGCAGTTACGTGTCTCAAACTTTTACGATTTCAAAAGAAGGAAGTCGTTGGTTTGTTTCCTTCTGTGTTGACGCCGAACGTTTACCAGTTCAACAGTCTCAGGCATCCGTGGGAATCGATGTGGGCATTAAATATGTGGCCACACTGTCAAACCACCAGGTCTTTGATGCACCAAAACCCTTGAAAGCCAGTGCGAAAACCAAACTTGCTACTTTGCAGCGCCAAGCATCAAAACAGGTAAAAGGCTCCCAAAACCAACGCAAAACCTATAATAAGATCAGCAGACTCCACGCGCGGATAGCTAGCATTCGCCTCGATTTTCTTCACAAGTTAACAACTTATTTAGCCAAAAAATTCAAGCGAATTTTGATTGAAGACTTGAATATAAAAGGCATGATGGCGAATCACAAGTTAGCTGGAGCAATATCCGATCTAGGATTTTACGAATTCAAACGCCAACTTGATTACAAGTGCAAAATGTATGGAGCAACTTTAGTGCTGGTAGATCAATGGTTCCCTAGCTCTAAAACCTGTTCTAATTGTGGCAAGAAAAAAGATCTGCCACTAAGCGTTCGGACGTTTGACTGTCCTGCTTGTGGCATCTCTTTAGATCGTGATTTGAATGCGAGTTTAAATATTTTAAACTGGGAACCCTTGGCAGCCAGGGGGATAGCCTACTTATCTTGGGATTAGCCGTCTACCCAACAGCGTAGGAAGTGAACTCGGATTGTGTCTAAAAACGATTTTAGACAAGTTTAGGTAAGTTTTACAAAGCAGTCGTGGGCAAGTATCCGTCTTTAGGTGGAGTCAGGATTTATGCCAAAAAAGAGCGACTATTTGACGACTGATGGTTTTGCTAACTAGCTGATTTCCTTGAGGACTCAGGTGAATGCTGTCTCGATACAAAGTTGGAAATTCGGCCGCACAATTGAAAATGGGAAGAAAATCTATGTAAGTAATTTTCTCTGTTTCTACGAGTTCGGCGAGACGCGCTCTAGCTTTGACTTCCCAGTCGCGAGGGCCCAGGCCGCCGAGTTCGCCCCGCTTCGGCGTGACGGCTAGCAAAAACTCGACGTTAGCCGATACAGCTATTTTCTGGATTTGGCGAATAGCTTCTAAGTTGCAGGCTACTACATCGCCACTTGTGGGTCCGGGTGCTGCCAATTGGGGAGTCGGCACTGCTGGTAGCAGGTAGCGGCTCAATAACTCTAGCGTAGCCGATCGGGGTTTGTGATCCGGGTAAGATCGATCGCGCCCCACAACCAGAGCACAGGGAGCCGATGCAAACAAATCGTCCGTATTGAGCAGCAACACCACAACATTTGCCCCAAAAACACCGAACCGGTTGGCGTAAGCAAGTTGATTCCTCGGCCCCCAAGAATTGGCTGAGGCGTTGAGAACTTCAAAAGTTGAATAGTTGACTTGTGAAGCTAATTGTGCATCGCTCGCCAGATTCTGTACTAGCAGTCTCAAATTCTGAGCCATAATTTCCGAGATTGTATCTGTCTGATGTGTCCACCAACCGCCGTTGGCGACAGAATCTCCCAACAGCAAGACACGCAGAGTTTCTGGAGGGGGTATCGGGGCGATCGCTCCGCTACGCATCGAATACTCGTTAATCTCAATCCGGTTGCCCAAGCGACGCACCTTTTGGTTGGGCGCCAACAAATAGCCGCACTCGGCATCGGCAATGTAAATCAACGGATTACCAAAACCCAGCAGCACCCGCAGGATCACTTCGATTGCCGCCCCCAATCCTGCGGTGACAGCCAAAATTATGAGAACAACTTTCACCACTTAACCTCAAGAGAGAAGGATAAACCCCTGCCGACACCAAGGTATAAAAAAGAATGCAACAGCAGTCAAGCTCTCAACCCCGATTGTAGTCAGTAGATTAAAGATTAAAGATTAAAGCATTGACTCCACAGATGAATCTGGGAAATCTCCCTAAAATCTAAACTTTTTTTGCTTTCGAGGACTCCTGTGTTGAAGCAAATATCCGTCTTTGAGTAAGGTAAGTAGGTCGCCTTTGTAAAATCTCAAATCTCAAATCTCAAATCTCAAATCTAAACTGTTATGGCTGCGGGGTTTGAGCAACTTGGCGACCCGATTAAGTCAACCGAATCGCCCCCGTGGATATAGAATTCTAGAATATACCGTGACTCATCCGCCGTCAGCAGTCAGTGAAATTGGTGGTTTCAGGAAAATCCGTGGACTTAAAACAAATATTCAAAACGCCGAATCCCATAATCGGTGTCGTACATTTACAGCCTTTGCCAACTTCTCCCCGCTGGGGCGGAAACCTCAAAGCTATTATCGGAAGAGCCGAGCAAGAGGCTACAGCGCTGGCTTCTGGTGGCGCAAACGGTATCATAGTCGAGAACTTTTTCGACGCTCCTTTTGCTAAAGACAGCGTAGATCCGGCGGTGGTAAGTGCCATGACTCTGGTAGTTGAGAGGCTAACAAATCTCGTGACGCTGCCGATCGGCGTTAACGTGCTGCGAAACGACGCCCACAGCGCGATCGCCATCGCCTCCTGCACAGGAGCTCAATTCATCCGCGTCAACGTCCTCAACGGCATCATGGCTACAGACCAAGGCTTAATTGAAGGCCAAGCTCACCAGCTACTGCGCTACCGCCGGGAATTGGGCAGCGATGTCAAAATATTAGCAGACGTGTTAGTCAAGCACGGGCGACCCCTAGGCAGCCCCAACTTGACCACAGCCGTCCAAGAGACGATCGGGCGAGCTTTAGCCGACGCCGTAATCCTTTCCGGCTGGACAACTGGTAGCCCTCCAAATCTCGAAGACTTAGAACTCGCGAGTGCAGCAGCGGCGGGAATTCCAGTTTTCATCGGTAGCGGCGCCTCGTGGGAAAACATTTCCACCCTCATGCAGGCCGCTGACGGCGTAATCGTATCGAGTTCCCTGAAGCGAAACGGCCGCATCGAGCAGCCCATCGATCCGATCCGCGTCAGTCAGTTTGTAGAAGCCGCCCGCCGCAGCTTGTCACAGAAAGAGCCCGAACAGGAAAATAGAGATGCTAATGGCTCAAGAGGGCCAACACCGGAACCGGGCAAAGTCACAAGTAAAACGTAAAATAGGAATTGTTGACTGTTGACTCTTGGCAGTAGTCAGTTGGCAGTTGGCAGTTGGCAGTAGTCAGTAGTCATCAGTTATCAGTCATCAGTCATTAGTTAAGAATTAACAGTCAACAGTCAACAGTCAACAGTCAACAGTCAACAGTCAACAGTCAACAGTCAACAATTCCCAATTATCAATTACCAAATCAAAAAATGATTCGCCGACGTTCAACCCCTTGGATTCATCGCTGGTCTAGGACTCTGATGGCAGCGATCGCAGCCATAGGCGTCGTAGAAACGGCCTATCTCACGATCGCTAAATTCACCAATGGCTCGGTCATTTGTCCCACCAGCGGCTGCGACAAAGTTCTCAACAGTCCCTACGCTACAGTCTTTGGCACAGTGCCTTTAAGTTTGTTAGGCTGTCTGGCTTACCTAAGCATAGCAATCCTGGCATTGGCTCCCAAAGCTGTAAATCCCGACACCAAGAAAGGACTGCACTCTCAACTAGAAAACAAAACTTGGCAAGCGCTATTTATCATCACCGCTGCGATGGTAATTTTCAGCAGCTATTTGATGTATTTGATGGCTTTTGAAATTCAGGATGTGTGCATTTACTGCGTCACTTCTGCCTTATTTGCGCTGTCGCTGTTTGTGCTGGTGCTAGTCGGGCGCGAGTGGGAAGATATCGGGCAGTTGGTGTTTACAGGCATTTTGGTGGCAATGGTGAGTTCGATCGGCGCCTTGGGACTTTATAACAGCGTCAAGTCACCTCCTCCTACTGTCTCTACCCCCGGAATTGTACCTCCTGCCGTCACTACAACCTCCGGCCCGGCACAAATTGCTTTGGCCCGCCACCTCCGACAAATCGGCGCTAAAGAGTACGGCGCTTATTGGTGTCCCCACTGCCACGACCAAAAAATGCTGTTCGGCAAAGAAGCAGCCAAAATAATTGATTATTTTGAATGCGATCCCAGGGGGCAAAATTCCCGCGCTGAAATTTGCCAAGCTGCTGCTGCGAATGTTAAAGGTTTCCCGACTTGGGAGATAAATGGTCAGTTTTATTCGGGGACACAATCTTTGGATAAACTCGCTGATTTATCGGGTTACACGGGCCCCCGCAACTTTCAAAACTAACAGGAAAGTTTGAGATTATAGATGACAGATTTTAGATTGATTGGCAGGAAATATCGTGATTTTTAACTTAGTTTATCGTGGGCTAGTGCGGCGAAATTAATCTAAAATCTCGCATCTATAATCAATAAAAAAATAGTAAAAATTAGTGAGAACGAAAAAGTTTAAAACAATTTGTGGCTCTCTAGTATTTAGAGCAGCGAATAAATACTAGAACTTTTACACAAAAACGCCAGAAACCGGGTTTCTGCTTCCAGAATGATTGTTGAAATGACATATTTTGGTGGCGAAATCCGGTTTCTGCTCTTGCAGCCCGATCGCACCGAAAAACCAAAAAATTGGATAATCTAAAATCTAAAATCGACTCGATCGCACCGAAAAACCAAAAAATTGGATAATCTAAAATCTAACATCTAAAATCGACTCGCCCGCACCGAAAAACCAAAAAATTGGATAATCTAAAATCTAACATCTAAAATCGGCTCGCCCGCACCGAAAAACCAAAAAATTGGATAATCTAAAATCTAACATCTAAAATCGACTGAGCAGATCGCCCCGGAGATGTAAAACCTATACGTAGTAGTAGTTTAGATGCTCACAAGGCGAGGCCCACATCCCCAAAATATGCTAGAAAGTATCAAAAAATGGGTCGATCGAGAACGCCGAGTATTGATTACTGCGAGTGCCGTTGCTAGTACGGTGATTGTAATGCGCTGGTTCGGATGTTTTCAGGTGTGGGAATGGGCTGCTTTCGACCAATTTGTGCGCTGGCGGCCGGCCGAACCAATTGACTCGCGCATCGTCATTGTAGAAATTAAGGAAGCTGACTTGCAAAAATACGGCTACCCAATTTCGGATGCTGTCTTGGCCCAATTGCTGCAAAAATTGCACGCTGGCAAGCCACGGGCGATCGGCCTCGACATTTACCGAGATTTGCCAACTCAACCGGGTAACGCCGAATTGCTCAAAACTTTTAAAACTATTCCCAACTTAATCGGCATTGAGTTGATGCCAGACGAAACCAGGTTGGGAGTTCGCCCGCCTCCGGTACTTGACAAGCTAGATCGAATCGGTTTCAACAACGTTGTCATCGACGCTGACTCAAAAGTGCGGCGAACTTTGCTCTACGCTTGGCCCGGAGACGGCAAAACTCATCAAAGTTTCGCACTCAGACTGGCTTTGCTTTACCTCAAAAGCGAAGGAATTTCGCCTCAACCAGCAAGAGTCAATCCTACATACTTGCAGTTAGGCAAGGGGGTTTTTCGGCCTTTTCAACCGAATGACGGTGCTTACGTTCGATCGGACAGCCGTGGCTATCAAATTTTGACCAACCTGCGCGGCCCGCGAGGCAGTTTTCGCACTGCATCGATGGGCGATGTGCTTTCTGGCAAAGTACCTGCTGATTTTGTACGATCGCGCGTTGTCTTGATCGGCTCCAATGCCCCCAGCCTCAAAGACTTTTACCAAAATTCTTACAGTTCCGGTTGGTTTAGTCCTCCCCAACAAATACCAGGAGTCGAGCTTCAGGCTCATTTTTTGAGCCAAATTTTGAGTGCAGCTCTCGACGGGCGCGGGGGTATCAATGTCTGGCCAGAGGCTGCGGAGTTGCTGTGGATTTTGCTGTGGTCTTGGGCGGGAGCAAATGTGAGTTGGAATTTGCGATCGCTTGGTCGATCGGCTTATTGTTTATTAAGTATCTGTCTAGGTCTGAGTGCCAGTTTATACTTGGTGTTTTTAGCAAGTTGGTGGCTACCGTTAATTCCTCCAATCCTCAGTCTTTTGGGTTCTGGTGCCGCAGTTGTGGGTTATCTGGCGCACTTGCAAGAAGAATTAAAACGGTCTAAAGAATTTTTACAATCGCTAATCGATACAATTCCCGACCCCATTTTTGTCAAAGATCGATCTCACCGCTGCGTAGTTTTGAATCAGGCATATTGTCGGTTTATTGGCTATCCTTTAGAAATTTTAACTTGCCGAACCGATTACGATTTATTTCCCCAAGCCGAAGCCGAGATATTTTGGCAGCAAGACGAATTAGTATTTCAAACTCACCAGCCGCGAGAAAATGAAGAATATTTTACAGACGCTCACGGAATTACGCATCTGATTGCGACTAAAAGATCCCTACATAAAGATGCTGCAGGCAATCTCTTTTTAGTCGGAGCAATTAGAGATATTACCGATCGCCAACTCCGGCAAAATGCCCTAGAACAAAAAAATGCTGAGCTCAGCCACCAAGCTTATCACGATGCTCTTACCGGTTTGCCCAACCGCCAAATGTTCTACGAATGCTTGCATCGGTCTCTAGAAATAGCCTCCAGCAATCAGGAATTGGTAGCTTTACTGTTTTTAGATTTAGATGGATTTAAATCAATCAACGACACTCTCGGACACAATGTGGGCGATTTACTCTTAAAAACAGTTGCCAGTCGGCTCAAAAAATGCTTGCGCGGCAGTGATACAATCTCGCGGTTGGGCGGCGACGAGTTCACAGTCATTTTGCCCGCAATTCCAGGTAGCGAGGAAGCTGCGAAAGTAGCGGAAAAAATTTGCGACGCCATCATGCAGCCTTTTATTTTAGAAGAACATACAGTTTCTGTAACTACAAGTATTGGCATTAGTTTATATCCCATTGACGGTCAAGAGCCAGAGATTTTAGTTAAGAATGCCGATGTTGCGATGTATCGTGCTAAGGAACGCGGGAAAAATCAATATCACTTTTATTAATTAAGACCAGTTAAAAACATAATGCAACTGTAGGTAAAGTCCCCACCCCGATATTGATAAGTCATTTGTAATTATTCAATTTTTTATCTAAAATCTCAATTATTTCCGACAAAATTTGAGCAATTTTTCGACCTCAAACCCTAATTGGACCGTGAGGGAGATATTATTTCAGGCGTCCCCTGTGCAGCTAACTTAAAAAAATAGCTGGCTCCTTAAACTGTAAGCCCTCTAAGCTTTTTGAAACAGTTCAAAAAAATGTCCAAAGTAGTGAAATCTAAAATCTAATATCCTATAATTTAACTCCTCTAATCTGTCATCTGTAATTAGATAGATTAAGTAAAATATAAAACTTAAATATAAAACTTATGAGAGCAACTTGCCGTCTCATCTAAATGTTACAAAATATTAAAATAAATCACAACCTGAAACCAAATTCAAATCGCCAAAAAGCCTTAATGTAAAAAAATTCATGTAAACTTACGAAAGTTAATTAAAGTAAATGTAAAGATATCAGTGGAAATACGGAAATTGATAGATATAATAGGTGGTACAGACGTGGATCTATTGCGGTGATTGGAATAAGGCGGTGAATACTATGCGTACTTTGATTCAGCTCACAACAACGGCAACCCTCGCTGCTTGCCTGCAAGTGAATGTAGTCGGCACTGCAAATGCGGCTCGACTTACCAGCAGCTCAACTAGCAATTTCACAAAAGCCCGTAGCGCGGGCAAGATCCGGACGCCATCGACCCCCAGAGTTGGGACAGTTACACCAACCTCTAGCTTGGCAAATCCCCAACAATACGAACCACCCCCGAACGGGATCCCCGAAAGTGACGGTACGGGAACGCGCTGACCCCAAATTTTCAATAAATTTTCAATCTTCTATTCGCGGAGATTTGTACCAATTGGATTGGTTAATTAAAGTATGGCTGCACCAATCCGGATCGGTGAGGGGATAGTCCACTCGGTAATGACCGCCGCGACTTTCGGTGCGAAACGCAGCACTTTTGACAATTAAGTAGCCGATATCCAATAAATTGCCAACTTCTCCCCAATTTCGCAAAATCGAGCTATTCTGGGCCTCAGCAGGGGAAAAATCAATAATTTGTCCGGGCCGTAAATTATCAAGCGTTTGACTCAAAGGCAAGGAAGCAAATTCTTGCCGCCAAATTTCAAGTTGGACGATCGCCCTTTCCAAATCCCGCTGTCCCCGGCAAATTCCCGCACTCTGCCACACCAAATTCCGCAATTCAACCCGCAACCTTTCGATCGCCTCAATATCCTTTTCAGAAATCGATTTTTCCAAGATTTCCCGCGCCTCGAACTGATCGGCGAATGCCTCCGGCGTTCCACCTTCTAGCTGCAAAAGTCCCATCTGCGCCCCAAAAACCAGACATTCCAGCAGCGAATTGCTCGCCAACCGATTAGCGCCGTGTACCCCCGTGCTCGCAGTTTCTCCCACCGCGTACAAACCCGGAATCGAAGTTTGGTTAAACTTGTCAGCGACAATTCCTCCCATCCAGTAATGGGCTGCGGGCGTCACCGGCACCGGTTCGGAAAAAATATCAATTCCCCAATCAGCGCACACTTGAATAATATTCGGAAACCTGTAGCGCAGTCGATCGACCGCAATCGGGCGCAAATCCAGCCAAACATGAGGTTCCCCCGTCTTCTGCAAGTGGCGGAAAATAGCGCGACTGACAACATCCCTAGGGGCGAGTTCCCCGCTGGGGTGAGAGTCAAAAGCAAAGCGATATCCCTTACTGTCAACCAAATGAGCTCCTTCTCCCCGTACCGCTTCGCTAATCAGAAACCGAGGCGCGCCCGCTGTGCTCAGCGCCGTCGGGTGAAACTGCACAAATTCTAAGTCTCGCAGCAGCGCCCCGGCGCGCCACGCAATTGCCACCCCGTCCCCGGTACTTACCGACGGATTGGTCGTTTGAGCAAAAACCTGTCCGCCGCCGCCTGTCGCCAGCACCACGGCTTTGGCCTGCAGCCACTTGACTTGTGAGCCACAAATCGAGCTAATCCCCTGACAGCGCCCGGTTTTGTCTAGCCACAGACTCAAAGCAAAGGCAGGAGATACGAGTTGAATGTTTTTGCGGCTTAATACTTTTGCTGTCAGCGTACTGATCACGGCTTTGCCCGTAGTGTCGGCGGCGTGGAGCACTCGGCGGCGGGAGTGGGCGGCTTCTAGGGTGAGGGCTAAATCAGGGCCGGTGCGATCGAATGCAACGCCCATTTTCACCAGGGAGTCAATGCAAGCACCAGCTTCCTCGACTAAAAATTTCACCGCATCCAAATCGCAAAGACCGGCTCCTGCAGCCAGTGTATCTTGAACGTGCAGCGCTGCGGAATCTTCAGGGGCGATCGCTGCGGCAATCCCTCCTTGAGCCCAATCGCTTGCAGAAACAGGTAGGGTATTTTTATTGATCAAGCCCACCTGTAAATGCTCTGGCAGGCAAAGTGCTGTGTACAAACCCGCCGCGCCAGCACCTATTACCAATACGTCAAATTTGTCAGTCATAAGTCTGCCGCCAGTCAATTTTAGATTTTAGATTTTAGATTTTAGAATTGAGTCTACAGATGAATCTGGGGACTTGAACTAATGTCAGTCAAGGGATTTTAGATTTTAGATTTTAGATTTTAGATTTTAGATGAATCAGGGGAACCCGCTTATTTCAATCTAGCGAATTTTGGTCGCCTTTTGCCCAATGGTGGTTGAAAGTAAGTCTTGAGAAATTAAAGGCAGAAGTCATCAGCCTATAGAAAAAAATCTTTTCTTTCGGCCGTTTGCCTTCTGCCCAATGACTTCTGACTTCAAATGAGACCCGCTGCTACCTAGTCGTATAGACCATTATTCAACCGGTTGTCTCCTTCAATAAAGACTGATTCAACATCAGTTACGGTGAATTTGTCCATGTTAGCTTGCAGCACTTTTTTCTGAGCATCCGTCAAGTCTGAAATATTGAGTACGTCCTCAACATTTTCGTAAGGAGCATTCTTAATAATTAGTCGAGCTAAAGTGGGATACAACCCTCGAAATTCCCGAAAGTCCCGGACGGCGCTGTTGTTCAAATCAAGTTTTTTGCCGTATTCTGTGGCAAGCTTCTCATCAGCGCGATTGGTTCTAGCCGGAGCTTCAACAGCTAGGAGCGAGGAGGATGGCAAGACGATACGGCTTAATGACGCCGCGATCGCGCTTTGGTCTCCAGCCCATGCAAAGCAGCCCAGCACTAAGCCCAATACTGCCAATAGACGACCCAATCGTTTCATGAAGTTTTGTCTCCCAATTTCATACACAGCATTTATGTAGAGACTACCATTTTGCTTATGCAGTTTTTCAGATAAATCCGCAATAGGTAGAGGGCTGTTATAAACTTTCCATTGGGGTATTGACAACGCAGGTTATATATGATATTAGCTGACTTTTTAGCATCGCAGGCAAGTTTATAAAAGGCACTCCAAATTAAAAACTCGGACTGCGATTTTAAGGGGTTAACGGCAGTTGACAATTTACCTAGATTTACCTAGGATTTAGGAACCAGATTCTCGGTAAATTAATGAACAGACTGATTAGCATTGGTGAATTGGCAGAACTCAAGGCGGTCAGCGTTGACACAATACGACGCTGGGAAAAAGAGGGAAAACTAGAGTCCGTGCGGACAGATGGCGGACACAGGCGATATCGTCTTTCCGACTTTGTTGAACAAAAAACAGGAAAGACACTTGCTTATGCCAGAGTCTCCAGTCACGATCAAAAAGCCGATCTTGACAGACAGGATGCTGTCTTGTCTGGCTACTGTCAGTCTTTTGGCTGGGAATATGAAGTCATTAGAGATTTAGGTAGTGGAATGAATTACCGCAAAAAAGGACTAACAAAGCTAATCTCTACCATCTTAGACGGCGAAGTGGTTCGACTTGTAATTACCCACAAAGATAGGCTACTAAGGTTTGGATCTGAACTTATTTTTTCACTCTGCGAATATCACGAAGTAGAAGTGGTAATTTTGAACAAAAAAGAAGACACAACCTTTGAAGAAGACCTTGCCAGCGACGTTTTAGAAATTATTACCGTATTTTCTGCTCGACTGTACGGCTCTAGGTCGAGCCAAAATAAAAAACTTATCGAAAAACTTGCAAAATCTCTGCAAAGCGATTAATCTACTAAGATACAACCGCATTGAGAGGTCGAGTGCGATTCGTTGAAACGCAAATCACGGTGAAAGTCCGTACATAGCGTCTCCAGCCACAAGGCTGAACTCTCGGACT
>NZ_JAUBTU010000129.1:0-17622 GCF_036705085.1 Microcoleus sp. B6-A1 | reverse complement strand
ATAACTTACAATTTTAATTGTTATGGTGGGATGGGCGTCCCGCCCGTCCTTTTTGGCCGGGCGGGACGCCCATCCCACTTTCAAGAGTGGAAGTTATTTAATTCTCATTCCTAAGTAAGGTGCGGATACACCCGTCAATCTGCAAGTTCTATTTAAAAGGTCGCAGATCCGCACCCTACATATTAAAATCACACCACATAAATATAGCGACTACTGTACTTCATCAACCACCGAATATGCTGTATAATCAACTACTTCTTACTCGGCGCAATTTTCTCAATAGAAATCAGCGCCTCCATCACCGACTCCACAATCGGCGCCGCCACCGTACCCCCCGAAGAACCCTCCTTCGGCTCATCAATCACCGCCAAAACCACATACCGAGGAGCCTCCACAGGCATGATCCCCACAAAGCTAGTAATAATCGCCTTGTCAGAATAACCCCCACCAGCATTAGCTTTTTGAGCCGTGCCCGTTTTTCCAGCAATCCGATACCCAGGAATTTGTGCAGCTTTCCCCGTACCACCATCAACCACAGTTTCCATCATTTCTAACACCTGCTTAGTAGTTTCCGGTGAAAAAACCTGCTTAGGAATCGGCCTCGGAAGCTTCCAATAAGCTTCACCTTCCCTATCAAAAAGTCCCCGCACAACGTGAGGAGTCACCAACTTGCCACCATTAGCCAAAGCTCCGTTAAGCTGCACCAACTGCATCGGAGTAATCGAAAAACCTTGCCCAAAAGCCGTAGTAGCAACTTCCACAGGAGAATTAATAAATTGCTCTCGATTTTTAAGCTGGCTGGTTACTTCAAAAGGCAAATCAGTTCCCGCAGTTTGTCCGAGTCCGAGTTTTTCTAAAGCTTGATAGTAAAGAGAAGGTTTCATGGTTCTCATAATGTGCACCATCCCCACATTACTAGAATGTTTCAAAATCTCAGTAACAGTCGAAGGGCCACGCGCTCCTGCTCTTTGGTAATCGGAATTTTGGATAGTCCAGGGATTCATGTAAATCCGACCTTCATCGTTAAACACAGTATTAGGTTTCACCGCACCCGCTTCCAGAGCGATCGCCACATTAATCGCTTTAAAAGTCGAACCAGGCTCATAAACATCAGTTACAGCCCAATTTTTATAGCGCGACAAATCGAAATTAAAATATTGATTCGGGTCATAAGAAGGTTCCGCCACAACTGACAGCAATTCCCCGTTACGGGCATCCATCACAATCACTGTGCCCCGCTTCGCATCGTGTTGCTTCATTTTTTCCTTGAGGGCACTTCGGGCCGCCCGCTGCAAGCGACTGTCGATCGTCAATTGCAATTTCAAGTCATCAAGCTGCACAAATCCCGCCGTCAGCCGATCGGGAACCCAATTCCCATTGCTCGACCTGCTAAACTGAATCGACGGCATCGATCGTTCCAACAAATTCTGCTGGCTGTATTCCACCCCGGCTTGTCCCTTCCGTTCCCCGTCCACATAACCGAGGATATCCGCCGCCAACTCCTGCTGCGGGTAAAAACGCTGCTGCTGACGCAGCAACTCCAAGCCATCCACCAGACTCTCTTTAATTTGCATCCCAGCGACGCGATCGGCAACCTCTTGAGGTAGAGACTCCGCAATTGTAATACCGCTTTCAGCAAGATTAAACCTGCGTATCAGTTCAGTTTCCGACGTAGTGCCCGGAGTCAGTTCGATCGCCAGCATCGGAGCCAACTTAGCCGCAATTTCCGCCTTCGAGTGGTTAAACAACTTCGGGTGAGCGTAGAGCGTGTACACCTGTCTGTCGATCGCCAAAACATTTCCGGCGCGGTCAATTATCGGGCGTCTCGGTACAAACGGCTTCGTTTTGAGAGTTTGCTGCTGAAGAGCCTGTTTACGCAGCGCCGGAGCTCGCGTCACCTGCAAATAAAACAAATTCATAGCCAGCCCCAGCCCCCCCAGCATCAACACCGCCCACACCGCCCACAAACGGAACTTGCTGCGCTTTAAACGCTCCACTGGTCGCCCCCAAGATGCAGCCGTCTGTTGTGGCGATCGGCCGAAACTGCCGGAATCTCTAGGTTTGGCTGATTTTTTCCACCCAGTACGCGCGGCGAAGCTATCCCGTAGGGAATCGCCCGCCTGTTTTGTGCGTTTGAAATTCGGCGATCTGTAGCGGTCAAAACGGGGGTCGTAGCTCATGGCATTAAAAATTCAATAGCAAGTTAGAGCGTTGTAGAATTGATAATTTATAACTTAAATCTTAAAATATAAAATTCACGACTTGGGAATGAGCAGTCCCTATCAGGGTTTGGATCACACCTAAAGTTGCATTCTGTTTTTTGAAGTGGTCTTAATTATTTTTAATCTGTAACTTCCGGTGGGAAGCTGAAAATCGATCGCGACTTGGAAAAAAGTCAAAAAGGAAATTAGATCCTCAAATTTTCAGGCCCTCGGACACTCAGGCCCGGAGGGCGCTCTCCGCTTTGACACAGGTTTAATAGCCCAGGGGTGTTTCCACACCGGCTCGATTCTGGAGAGCGGGCTCAGAATTTGGTGCCGCAACGGGCGATCGAGTTTCAGGGGCAGGCTGCAAGAAAATCGTGTCCCCAGGATTCTGCGGAGCCAAACCGGTTTCGGGATTTTGGGCTTCTTTAGCAAGTTGGTGTTTCAAGACTTCGCTAGAAGCACTCAATTGCTGTTCCCGGAGGCGCAGAGTTTCCAGTTTTTGATACTCCTGACTCCAGCGCTGCTCGCCGTAAACGGTCAAGCCGTAGAGACTCAGAGCACCGCCCAAAAGCATAACTGCTACCACTGAGGAGGCGCGCTGTGCTTGCAGGAGCGATCGCAACCACACGGGCTGCTGCAGGCGATTGGGCAAGACTTTCAGCACTGATGCGGACGATCGAGCAATCGCCTGTTCGTCGGCTGGCGAGTAGTTGGGCAATACCGGCCCTGTCTTCGCCCGCCTAGCTCGCGCAATAGAAGTAACTTTGCTTTTGGCAGCTCCAGCAGCGGGCTTGCGGGTCGATCGGGAGCGGGGAGAATCCGGGGATCTGATAGCAGCGGTCATAAAGTTCACCAATACGTAAAGTGTGGTAGCTTCAGCTTGATTGAGGTTAAGAGTTTTTTGTCTCCCAGAGCGCCAGTAGTGGCTATCTGCGTTCGATCGGTTATCCTTACCAAGGATACCTCACAAGCCAACCAACCCATCCTACCACTGGTCTCTTTGACTTCAGGATTTGCCAAAAAAAAGAAATCTTTGCTGGTTAGCGATAATCTATGTGAAATTTATTAATAAATGCAGTATTGTAATCAACGAGCGAATCGTTGAGCTATTCGTGCCAGCATTGTTTCTCAAGTACACTATTCCCTTCCTTGCGATGGGTTTTCAATGTTAAGGAGTTTTTATGAACAAGGGATTAATTCGTTTGACTTTGGTAGTGGGCTTGGCAGTCGCCCTCGGCGCCTGCGGAGGAGAAACCACCAGCCCCAGCTCCCCTAGCCCCTCTCCGGGCGGCACTGGTGGCACTGGCACTACTACTACTACTCCCCCGGCTTCTTCTGCATCTCCAAAAGCCACTCCTGGGGCTGGTGCAACTACTACCCCTGCCCCTACTCCTAAAAAGTCTCCCTAACTAGGGCGATCCGAGAGTGTTTGCCCAACGAGCCTAGCCTCCAGGTGAAAAATCGTTCGCTCCTCGCATTTTTTCATCTCAGAGGTCTAGGTCTCAAGTTGGGTCTTAGTTGTAGTCGGATGCTTTTACTACAGTTCCGTACATCCCCTTACAGCAGCAAAGTCCGCTTAGCGGTGGGTTACAAGGGCATCCCCTTTGAAGTTGAAAATTTGACTCCCGGCCTGCACGTTTTGAAACTCAAGCCTGTGACAGGATGTTTGAGGACATTGCCAGTGCTGCTGCCTCAACTGAATATTAACCGGAGGATCTCGCAGACTCGACGAAAATTTTGCACTCGATCGAGTCTCGCTTTCCTTCCCCGCCACTGTGGCTCGCAGAGGATAGGAAAGCAAGCTGAGCCTTGGATGCTCGTCGCAGATTTGCTCGATGACAGCATCGGCATGGCTACTCGATTTGTTGACTACGAGTTTCGCGCCGGTGCCGGCAAGCAAATCTACCCGTCTGTTTTGAGCCAGTTTAGTGATTCAATTGGCCCCCTGCCAGTTCGGTATTAACCCTGCCTCGACAAAACTAACTTCTGTTAAGCATGAGTTCTGCTTTAAACCTATTGCACCGTCGCTGGTAGGATGGTGCTAGTTTTTTGGTAGGCGATGCCTTGAGCATGGCAGATATTGCTTGCTGCTGTCGCCCTGCTGAGTGCTTTAGCTTTGATTCCTCAATACCGAGTTAAGCATCCTTCGCTCTTTGAGCGTATTGCCCAACTTCACGGGCTTTGTGGGGAAACCCAGCCTCCGGGATGTGAAATTCTACCGATCGGGCGATCGTCCCTGCCTGAAAATTCTAGGTAAACCATTAACTGCTCCCCAAAACTTACAGGGTTGACCCTCCTGCAGCCGCCAATCGACAAGAGTTTTAAAAAAATCATTATCACATATAAAAAAATAAGTCAAGGATATTTGGGAAAAAATATAAATTTTTCAATTTGTTTGAACTACCAGCCGGGAAGTCCCTCGGTATATTTAGAGGGGACACATCTGAGCGCTGCGCGAAGTACCCCGTTGGGAATTACCGACCGTGATGTCCAGAAGCGTCGGGTGGAGGGACGGAAACCGACAATTAGACTTAGCCACTATGAATTAATCTTCGGAAGTATCTTGATTTTCGATGTACTTCCTAAGTGTTGAAATGGTAAGTTTTGGTGTGGCATTTTGGACATACACAAACTATACTATGCAAAGGTCGAAAAAAGGAAGTTAAAAAATGCAACTCACTTACAAATACCGCCTCAAACCCACAAAAGCCCAACTAACAACGATGGTGGCTCACCTAGAGCTCTGTCGTCGGCAGTACAACTACCGACTTGGCGATAGATTTAGGTGGTGGGAAGCCACGAGAACACCTATCAACGCCTGCCCCTTGATTGTTTCGATAGTCCCGATTGAGGAAATTTATCAAAATATTCCTTTGACGAGAGTGCAAACTAGGGATGGTAGAAAAAAGGATGAGTCAGGCAATCCTTTGACCAGGAAAGGTGACGTTTTCTCGAACATTGAAGGCGGATATGTACAGTGGCAAACCATACAACTGGCTGACCTGAAAAACACAAAAAAGCTATTTCCTGATTATAAAGTGTTGGACTCTCAGGTTTTGCAAGATGTCGTCAACAGAGTGGAAACTTCCTTTTCAAATTTCACCACGCCCGATAAAAATGGCAATCGTAGAGGCAAGCCCAGATTCAAAGGGCTTCATTACTACAAATCTTTCACTTATCCTCAACTAGACAATCTTGATCTTGTCAAGGACGAGCAAAATAGGATTTGTATTGACCTCGCAAAAATAGGTCAAGTACCTATGGTTTTCCACCGTCCAATACCAACAAGGTTCACAGTTAAGACGGGAACAGTTATCAGAGAAGCTGATGGGTGGTATATCTCCCTAACGCTAGAAGATAAAACAGTTCCCGTAACGGTTGCAGAAATTCAACCGACGGTCGAAAATACTGTTGGCATCGATATGGGAATCACTAACTACGTCTATCTTTCCAATGGCGAGAGAGTTGAGAATCCTAGGTTTTTGAGGAAGTCGGCCCAGAAATTGGCAAAACTTCAAGCGAAGTTAGCTAATAGAGTCAAGGGTTCTAAGCCTTGGAAGATTATCAAGGACAAGATTTCCCAACTCCATCAGTTTGTAGCTAGATCCCGATTAGATTTTCAGTTTAAAACTGCACATGAGCTATTCGGTAAATGTGAGGTTTTAGTTGTTGAAGACTTGAGTGTCAAAAATTTAACTAGACGTGCCAAGCCCAAGACAGATGTTGAAAATGGTAATTTGGTTTATTTGCCGAACGGTCAGTCAGCTAAAAGTGGCTTGAATAAATCCATGCTTGATGCTGCTCATGGGCAATTCGCCAGCGTCCTAAAATATGTCGCCTGGAAATTGGGTAAAAGCATTTTGTTTGTCTCTCCAAGAGGAACTTCTCAACATTGCTGGAATTGCCTCAACAAAGTACCGAAAGAATTGTCGGAGCGCTGGCATTCTTGTCAATGCGGAGAATCTTTGGATCGAGATAAAAACTCAGCTAAGCTTATAAAGAGAATTGGTCTAAGTTACGAAAGTGGCGGGGGAACTCCGTCACTCAAAAAAGCCTTTGAAAAAAAGGAAAAAGAAGCCTGCGGTCTAACTATAGTCAGTTTACCGTCAGGTTCGTTCACTATTTCTATACTTAGATGTTAGCAGTAAAACCCCAGCTCGGCCTCCGGCAAGGCAACAGCCTGCTGTGTGTGCAAGGGCGCGCGCTGGATCTGCTGCAGGCAAGATCGTGCTAATCAGTGGTAGGATCAGCGATCAAAAATGTATCGAAATGTAAAGTGCAGCGCCGCTCTAGGTTTTGAAAGCCATTTAGTTAAAAGATTGAGGTAAGTAGTTTTATGCCCGCGACCGTCCCCTTTGAACAGATTGACCGCATTGTTTGGAATCAGCACCACGATCCATTTGAAGTGCTAGGCCCTCACGCGATCGAAGAAAATGGCAAAAAAGTCTGGGTCGTCCGAGCTTATCTGCCGAATGCGGATGCGGTATCCGTAGTTGTGCCGGAGGCCAGGGCCGAATACCCCATGAAATCAGAGCATCACCCTCACTTTTTTGAATGTACGATCGACACCCCAGAACTAGCAAACTATCAATTGCGGGTCAAAGAAGGGGAACACGAGCGCTTCATCTACGATCCCTACGCCTTTCGATCGCCCAAACTCACAGAATTCGACCAGCACCTATTCTCCGAAGGCAATCACCACCGCATTTATGAAAAACTGGGGGCGCACCTCACCGAAGTAGACGGCATCACAGGAGTATATTTTGCCGTTTGGGCCCCAAATGCCCGCAACGTGTCTGTTTTAGGAGATTTCAACTATTGGGACGGCCGCAAACATCAAATGCGGAAATCGCAAAACGGCATCTGGGAATTATTTATTCCGGGACTATCCGTGGGAACTTCCTACAAATACGAAGTGAAAAACCAAGACGGACATCCCTACGAAAAGTCCGATCCTTACGGTTTCCAGCAAGAAGTGCGGCCGAAAACAGCATCAATTGTCACGGACTTAGACACCTACACTTGGAACGACAGCGCTTGGATCGAAAAGCGGCGACACACAGACCAACTGACGCAGCCGGTTTCGGTTTACGAATGCCACATCGGTTCTTGGCTGCACGCCGCTACTGACGAACCCGCCGTGCTACCAAATGGGGAAATAGAACCCCCCGTGCAAGTTTCGGAACTCAATCCCGGGGCGCGCTTTCTGACTTACCGGGAATTAGCCGATCGGCTGATACCCTACGTCAAAGATTTGGGATTCACTCACATCGAAATGCTGCCCATCGCCGAACATCCTTTCGACGGTTCTTGGGGCTACCAAGTAACCGGCTATTTCGCCCCAACTTCCCGCTACGGCAAACCTGAAGATTTCATGTATTTTGTTGACCAGTGCCACGCCAACGGCATTGGCGTACTGGTGGACTGGGTACCGGGACATTTCCCCAAAGACGGCCACGGCTTGGCTTTCTTTGACGGAACTCACTTGTACGAACACGCCGACCCCCGCAAGGGCGAGCACAAAGAGTGGGGAACCCTGGTATTTAACTACGGCCGCAACGAGGTGCGGAATTTCTTAGTAGCAAACGCTTTGTTCTGGTTTGACAAGTACCACATCGATGGGATTCGCGTAGATGCCGTAGCCTCGATGCTTTATTTGGATTACTGCCGCGAACCGGGAGAATGGCTGACCAACCAGTACGGGGGACGGGAAAATATCGAGGCGGCAGATTTTCTGCGACAGGCGAATCACGTCATTTTTAGCTATTTCCCAGGTGCGCTGTCGATCGCCGAAGAATCTACCTCTTGGCCGATGGTATCTTGGCCGACCTATGTAGGCGGTTTGGGTTTCAACCTGAAGTGGAACATGGGTTGGATGCACGATATGCTCGACTATTACCACATGGACCCGTGGTTCCGCCAGTTCCACCAGAACAACATAACTTTCAGTATGTGGTACAACCACAGCGAGAATTTCATGCTGGCTTTGTCCCACGATGAAGTAGTGCACGGCAAAGCCCACATCATCGGGAAAATGCCAGGGGACGAATGGCAAAAGTTTGCAAACGTGCGGTGTTTGTTTACTTTTATGTTTGCTCATCCCGGAAAGAAAACGATCTTTATGGGGATGGAGTTCGGCCAGTGGCACGAGTGGAACGTTTGGGGGGATTTGCAGTGGCAGTTGCTGCAATTCGAGCCGCACCAAAAGTTGAAGCTGTTTTTTAAAGATTTGAACCATTTGTACCGCAGCGAAACGGCACTTTACAGTCAAGATTTTGCTGAGGATGGGTTTGAGTGGATTGATTGCAGCGACAATCGACACAGCGTCGTGGCATTTGTGCGCCGAGAGAAGGATGGCGACGAGTTTGTGGTGACGGTGTGCAATTTTACGCCCCAGCCGCACTCTCACTATCGCGTAGGAGTGCCGGAACCAGGTTTCTATACGGAGTTGTTTAACAGCGACGCGCGGGAATACGGCGGTAGCAATATGGGGAATTTGGGGGGCAAGTGGACTGAGGAGTGGTGGTTCCACAACAGTGCTTATTCGATCGACTTGTGTTTGCCACCTTTGGGGGTGTTGATCTTAAAGCTCGATCGGGCAAAAACAACAGCAAAATCTCAAGAGTTTTAAGTTGTGAGTCATGAGAGTTTTGAGTTAAACATCAAAACTTTATTAAACCTAAAAATTTGAGGGTATTTAGAAACCCGGTTTCTTGGACAAACCGGGTTTTTTCTGTTTTGTTGTTGCGAAAAAAGGAAGTTCTGCAACGGATTCGCTTTCTTCGGATTTAAGGAGTTTAATATTAATTCCGGTTGCATCGGAATGATTTAACCGCAGAGTACGCAGAGATCGCAGAGTCAGAGAAGAGAGAGATGAATAATTTCGATGCACACGGAAAGGATATAATAACTCTTCTAAATACTTAGGCTACCCCTCGAGTCCGATCGGCGGGGGAACCGCGAGGGTATAAGTTCCAAATACTACCGCTAGGCGAGCTTACCTCTTACCAATTTTTAATTTCTAGTATCGGAAGCGCCAAGATTATAAGAAACTTTTGACGGCTCAACTGTTACTACTTCCGAAAGAGATTGTTCTGTCGTTACCTCTAAAGCTGGCAGTGGTAGATGCTTCATTTCCCAAACTTTCAGCAAAATTAGATATTCATAAAAAGCTTGCAGTGTGCACCAAGCCAATCCCGCTTGGCCGTCAAGAAATCCGCCGAGTAAAATATACATATAGAAAAAGCGCACCACAGGCCGCAAAGGCAAGCGCAAAGAAAAATCTTTCAAAGCGCGGCGCCTTTCCACCTCCGACGCGCCAAACAATAAACCCCACCAATTTACTTGACCCGCTTCTAATTGGCGGAGAGTTTCAGCCGCCTCGTCAGTCGAGTAGCGGTTGTGCTTTTCAATCCAGCGGGAAAGACCTTTGCTGCAAGTATAGTGAGGGTAAGTTTCCTTCAAAAAGTGAGTAGGCCCGTTGCAGACTTCGCGTTCAGTGTGACCGTAGTCAGTAAACCACACTCTGTCTTTGCGAAAGAGGCGCATTTGATAGCGGGGATATTGAGTGCTGCGGCGAATCCAGCGCTCCATAAATATTACTTTTTCAGCTACGTAATAGCCGATATATTCTTGACTTTCGATCGCCTTTAAGCATTCAGCAAACAGTGCAGGCGTCATCCGCTCGTCAGCTTCGAGGATGTAAACCCATTCGTACTTGCACGGGACTTCTTGGAGCATCCAAGTCCGCTGGCGTCCGTGAGTTTCAAAGCGGTGCTGTACTGTTTGCACGGCATAGTTCTGAACAATCTCAAGGGTGCGATCGGTGCTGAAAGAATCAACTACAATGATATCGTCACAAAGCAGTGCCGATTCAATGCAAGCGGCGATATCAATCTCTTCGTTGTAAGTCAGAATATAAATTGAGAACATTCCCAGCTTTCAGTAAGGGCAAACTATTGGGTAAACAAACTATTTCTCAGGGATGTCTCGACCAGCGCGATCCCTGCCAGCGCCGGTCAGCTTTTGCGGCGGCCGAACCGCAGAATTCCCATACTTCTCAATCCCGTCCAACCAACAGTAATGTAGCCTATCGCTAACAACAAACTGTTGATTCCCGTCTGCAAACTCGAATTTCTCGATCGAGTTCTTAACTCTTTCTCTTTTTGTTGCTTGCGGGTGCGAATCTCGTTGCGAGCTTGAGTGGGAAGTGATTGAGCTTGCTGTTCCAGGAACTTGTCGAGGGCTTTCGGGTCATTTTTCGACTCCTCAAGCACAGCTTTCAATTCCTTGGGAACCTCTGGACTCTTGAGTGCTTGTTGCAGCTTCCCGTCGTCTTGCAGCAGCGCCCCTATCTGGCTGCGACGCTCGCTTTTGAGCTGTTCTACCTGAGCTTTAAATTGAGGGCTTTTAAGTTGTGCCTCAAGTTGACCTTCCGCTTGTCCCGCTTCTAGATCGACTTGAGCCAGAGCATCCTTGAGTTCCAAACGAGTATTGTTGAGGTGAACGGGAACCAGAGATAGGTAAACTAGACCTAACAAGCTGGAAATCAACAGCGCCCAGAATCGCAAGTCCAGCCAAACGTTGCGTCGCTCAATAGAGACTCCACTGCTGCTGTCCACCCAAAAGCCAGTCATCAGGAGGGCGATACCGATCAAAGGAATAATGCCCTTGTCAACTATCTGAGTTGCAGCAGTCAACTGCCAGCCTCGATTGAGAAGGTCTGAAGTTTCTCCCGGCAGCGACAGAACAATGCAGTCAAGCAAAGCAGAGAGAATTAAGATAATCCCGACTACTTTGAGAGTTCGAGCAGCTACTGAAGAAAATTGACGGCTATTACTTGCTTTCATAATTCGTGTTAGATAATTCTACACCGTTAGATTCAAGGGGGTAGTTGAGTGGATTTTGTTGAACGAGTTAAGCTATTTTCCACCAAAATAGCTGCTTCGGGTACCGAACTCGACTTTCCTCTGGGTTTTCACAGGCTGCGGTTGCGACCCAAAAGGTCGAGTTTCTGCACAGCTATGCAGAGTTGGACACAGGAGGCTGTACGCTTCTGGGGTGGCTGTAAAGCTTGGTCAAGATGGCGCCCAGAAACTGCTGCAAGCAACTGCTGGCTTCTTCTATAGTCTGACGAATCCAGCGTAAAGATGAGCTCTGCACACTGGGGTTCCTGGTTTTAACTAGCTTTCGCTCGCGTGGCCGTGCCAGAAATAATAGACACAGGAGGAGCGCGTTTCGTAGGGTTTCACCCCCTAGGGATCTCACTCCCCGATCGCCTGCCCGATGCGGTGGAACTCTCATCCCTTGTCTTATAGTAATTGATATAAGAGAGGGCGGGAATAAATAATTGTTTACCAACCTTTTTCACCTCCAATTACCAACAGCAGGATATGGAAGTTACCGATAAAAGACTAGCTGTTCTTTACCTAGGAATTATGTTTTCAAAATCTGCTTCAATTTCGGTAATTTTTACTTATTCATTCTGGCTCAACAGTTACCAGTTACTAATTAATAGTTGCTGTCGATCAACTATTAATTAGTGGGAAAGTTGACTGATATATTTTTTAATAACGAAAGTGCAAAGCATCACATTTTTTGGTAGGATAATTTTGATATCTGTTCAAATTGGGTGGTAATGACTGCAATGATTTCTGATGTTTATACGTTGAGAGAACTTGAAAGATCGATCGCATCCGATCCGGACAAGTGGCGTCCGATCGTGTTTACTAACGGGTGCTTCGATATCCTGCACTGCGGTCACGTCCGCTATTTGCAGGCGGCAAAAAATTTGGGGCGATCGCTGGTGGTGGGATTGAATAGCGACGCCAGCGTGCAAGCTATCAAACCGCAGCAGCCGGGATTGCCACCCCGCCCGATCGTACCGGAAAATCAGCGAGCCGAAGTGTTAGCAGCCCTCAAACCAGTAGACGCCGTAGTAATTTTTTCCGAAATTACAGCAACTAAACTGATAAATATCCTGAAGCCGGATATATACGTTAAAGGAGGCGACTATCAACTCGAAACTCTGCCGGAAGCACCGGCAGTTATCGCCGGAGGTGGCAAGATTTCCTTGATCGAAATAGAAGTTCCGAGTTCTACCAGTGCGATCGTCAAACGCATTTTACAATTAGGTACTTAACCCTCGATCGCAAACAGCAAACAGTGAGCTAAACTCAGAAGTTGCCCCATCAAAAAACACGCTTGGTGCGCTCGCTCGTCGTACAATTTCATCCCAATTGCTAAGCAGGAGATAATTTTAATGGAACTCACAAGCAATAACACGATCGCGGAAATCCTACAAAGACACAAAGCAGAGTTACTAGCAGACTGGCTCAAAGAACTGCAAAATACCGGGCTGCGGCGGGACGACTTGATGAGAGCCAAAGAATTGCGCTCCGAGTGTCAAGAGTTCCTGCAATTGCTCCACATGGCAGTCGGGCACGGTAACTTTAGCGACATCCAGACACCCGAATGGGAAAATATGCGGGTGCTGCTAGCAGAAGTTTCGCGATCGCGCGTTCAGAGAGGCTTTACTCCCTCAGAGATAGCGAGTTTCATTTTATGCTTCAAAAAGCCATTGTTTGATCGGCTTTGTCATGAACTGACAGAAAACCGCGACGCACTTGTCGAACAACTTTGGCTTTCCACCAGTTTATTAGACCAGCTTGGCCTTTGGGTGACAGAAATTTTTCTCAAAGCTCGCGAAGAAGTCATCGAACGCCAGCAGCAAGAAATGCTCGAATTGTCAACACCCGTAGTCAAACTTTGGCAAGGAATTCTCGCTTTACCCATGATCGGGACTCTCGACAGTGCCCGCACTCAAATAGTCATGGAAACTCTGTTGCAGGAAATCATGGAAAGCGGCTCAGAATTTGCGATTTTAGACATTACAGGCGTGCCGACTGTTGACACTTTAGTTGCTCAACATTTATTAAAAACTGTCGCCGCCGCCCGTTTAATGGGTACTGAGTGCATCATCAGTGGCATTCGCCCGCAAATAGCTCAAACCATAGTTCACTTGGGAGTTGACTTGCAGGATATTCTCACAAAAGCTACTTTAGCAGATGCTTTTAAAGTGGCGTTGCAGCGCCAAGGTTTAACTATAAAAAATCTTAAAGAGGAAAGATAAACATATTGCAGTCTGAGATGAAAATTTTAGTAAAGCTTAACACATAGGTGAATTTGTGGAACGAATACCGATCCTTCAAATGGGAGAATTTTTGCTAGTAACAATTCAAGTAGATATGCACGATCGCTTAGCAATGACGCTGCAAGATGACCTGACAAACCGCATTGTCAAAACAGGCGTCAAAGGTGTGTTGATAGAAATTTCTTCTCTAGAAATTGTGGATTCTTTTATCGGTCGCATCATCAACAATATCGCTAGTATGTCGCGAATTTTAGATGCGGAGACGGTTGTAGTCGGGATGCAGCCAGCGGTTGCTATTACGCTCGTTGAGTTGGGGCTTTCCCTGACAGGAGTTCGCACAGCTTTAAGCGTTGAAAAGGGCATGATTTTGTTACGAAAATCCTTGGGTTTGTCTGTTGACGAGCAAGCGTAAGCAGTCGATTAATTGTCCCCTGACTGAGGCACAGGCAGTCAAGGAACGTAGTTTGTTTGTAGATACCTTGTTGACAAACTGAAGATTTCTTAGGGCAGGGCTTACGCACTCAAGGGGGTTAAATCAAGGGTTTGAGATTCCTGCACTATGTTCTCTTTTGAGAGAAAATCGTAGTAAGCGCGTAAGTCCTATTAAGAGAAACTAAGTTGATGATCGTAAGTCCTATATTTTGGGGAGAAGTTCTATTTTGGTACAGTAGCCGCCATGTCAAAACGTGAGACACTAGAAATCCGATCGTCATCCGATATAGTCCACGTCCGACAGCAAGTGCGAACTTGGGCTGTAGCAATGGGATTCGGTTTACTAGACCAAACGAAAATCGTTACCGCAGCCAGCGAACTCGCCCGCAATACTGTAGAGTACGGCAAAGGGGGAACTGTAACTCTCGAAACGCTCGAATTAGGAACGCGCAAAGGGCTACGGCTGATATTTGAAGACAAGGGGCCGGGAATTCCAGACATCGAATTGGCTATGACTGACGGTTATACTTCTAATCAGGGTTTGGGTTTGGGGCTCAGTGGTTCCAAGCGGTTGATGCACGAATTTGAGATTGTTTCCAAAGTGGGTAAGGGGACTAAAATTGCGATCGTCCGCTGGCGGTGAGGAGTAAGGAGAGTGGGAGATTGGGAGAGAGTGGGGTCGCGCGCGCGCTACAAATGACTAATGAGAAACCGGGTTTCTATGAGTTTTGGGTTTGGTAACGAGAAATCTCAGTAGAAACCCGGTTTCTGGGGTCGATCGCGCGATGGCTAACTAAACTAAGAACTAATGACTAATGACTAATGACTAATGACTAATGACTAAGAACTAAGAACTAATGACTTTTTAAATGCGCGCCAGCTTAAGATGAGAACTACAAAATAATGATAGATGCTGTAGCCCTGCCCGTAACAGAAGAAAGTCAAGTGGGAGAAGCGCGCCGAATCGCAGTCGCCCTCGCGACGGAAGTCGGATTTAACGAGACCGATCGCGGTAAAGTGGCAATTGTTACCACGGAAGCCGCAAAAAACCTGGTCAAGCACGCCCGCGAAGGAGAACTTTTGCTGCGAACATCAAAAACAGCGGCAGGATATAGCATTGAAATAGTAGCGCTAGACCGGGGCCAAGGAATGGCAAATGTCGCGGTGTGTATGCGGGACGGTTTTTCTACAGCGGGAAGCCCTGGAACTGGGCTGGGGGCAATTAAACGCCTCTCTACTTTTTTTGATATTCATTCTGTACCAAAACTGGGGACAGCCTTATTAGCGCGGCTGGAACCTACCCAAAATAGCCGGGAAGCATCCCAAAACAGCAATTACTTGGAATTGGGGGTCGTCCACTTGCCAAAAGCAGGAGAGCAAATTTGCGGCGATTCCTGGGCTGCAGAAAATCACCTTGACAAACACCTGATCTTAGTTGCAGACGGGCTCGGCTACGGGGATTTGGCCCAGGAAGCGTCTGGCGAAGCAGTGCGGGTATTTGAGGAAAACGCCAAACTCGGGCCGAAAGCAATTTTAGAGAAGGCGCACGCTGCTTTAAAAAATACCAGAGGAGCGGCTGGGGCGATCGCCCAAATCGATCGTACCCAACAAACAGTTTGTTTTGCCGGAATTGGCAACATCAGCGGTGTAGTTGTCACAGATAACCAAAGCCGTAGCATGGTTTCCTACAACGGCACAGTTGGACATATGATGCGAAAAGTAGCAGAATTTGTCTATCCTTGGTCGCAGCAGTCCCTACTCATCATGCACTCCGACGGTTTGGCGGCGCAGTGGAATTTAAACCGCTACCCGGGTTTAGCCTCCAGACATCCTGCTTTAATCGCAGCCGTGCTCTACCGGGACTTCAAACGCACTCGCGATGACATGACAGTTATAGTAGCCAAGGTGAGAGAAGCAGCGTGAGTTATCCAATCCTGACGACGGAAGTCCGTTTTGAACAAGACATCGTACAAGTACGCCAAAGAGCTCGCCAAATTGCTAAAGGGCTGGGATTCGATTCCCAAGTACAAACCCGCATCGCCACAGCAGTTTCCGAAATTGCCCGCAATGCTTTCAAATATGCAGGCGGTGGCAAAGTAGAATTCATTGTGGAAGGGGAATCGCCCCAAGTTTTTCGGACTCGGATTTCCGACACGGGGCCGGGAATTGCTGATTTACCGGCTGTGTTAAGCCCCAATTTTCGATCCCAAACCGGCGCGGGACTCGGTTTAGCAGCAGCGAAACGGTTGATGGACGAAGTGAAAATCGACTCTCGGCCCGATCGCGGAACGGCTGTACAATTAATTAAACAGTTTTCCAAAAATATGCCTGCGCTGAGTGCGATCGAACTAAATCAATTAGTTGACAAACTAGCGCGCCAAATTCCCGAAGATCCCTATGCCGAAATTCAGCAGCAAAATCAAGAATTACTACGCACTTTAGACGAACTCCGCCAGCGTCAAGAAGAACTCGTACAATTAAATCAACAGCTAGAAGATACCAATCGCGGAGTCCTAGCACTTTACGCTGAATTGAACGACAAGGCCGAATCTCTCCGGCGCGCCAGCGAACTTAAAACCAGCTTTCTCTCCAATATGAGCCACGAGTTTCGCACTCCGCTAACGGCAATTCTGAGCCTTTCCGAAATATTGTTACATCGCCTAGACGGAGAACTTTCCGCCGAACAGGAAAAGCAAGTAAATTACATTTACAAATCCGCCGAGTCTCTCGCAGAACTTGTCAACGACTCGTTAGATTTAGCCAAAGTGGAAGCCGGAAAACTAACTGTTCGCTTGGCTGATTTTGAAGTCGAAGATTTGTTCAGCGCCCTGCGAGGAATGATGCGCCCCCTGCTTCCCCAAAACTCTGCCGTTTCTCTAATTTTTGAAGATACTCTCGAACTTCCAATCCTCACCACCGACGAGGGAAAAGTTTCTCAGATTTTGCGAAATCTGATTTCTAATGCCCTCAAATTTACCGAAGCAGGTGAAGTTCGAGTTGCTGCGGAAATAGGAGAGGAGGGGACAGTTACTTTTTCAGTAGCAGATACGGGCATGGGTATTCCCCCAGCAGACCAAAGGCGGATTTTTGAAGAATTTGTCCAAATAGAAAATCCCTTGCAGAAGGGCGTCAGAGGCACCGGGTTGGGATTGTCTCTGTGCAAAAAACTGGCGGAATTTCTAGGGGGAAGTATTGAAATCACAAGTTCACCCGGAGTGGGTTCGACTTTTTTTGTCACACTGCCGATTCTATATCGGGGAGAGGAAGAAAACCCTTTGGAAATGTCCCCTGCTAAGGCAGATGAAATACCGCTGACAAGCGCAAATTCTCGTAGCTTGCGGGGTTCCGGGCGCTCGCCAGCGGCGGATTCAGCAGCCAAAGTTTTGATTGGGGAGGATGAAGATAGTTTTTCGGTATTTGCTGAAAAACTTGCTGGCAGAAATTCATTGTACTGCGATATAGGTCGCCGACGGCGCTGAAGGTTGGGTTCGGCTGCTCAAAGAGGAACCGCAAGCAATTTTTATCGACATTATGATACTCACCGAAAGCATCCAGGATACAAGCCCCCGGATTCATCTCGCGCAAGTCAATGCTTCAATTCTTTCATCTAAAATCTAAAATCTAAAATCTAAAATCTAAAATCTAAAATCTAAAGTCGATTGACCGAAAGCATCCAGGATACAAGCCCCCGGATTCATCTCGCGCAAGTCAATGCTTCAATTCTAAAATCTAAAATCTAAAATCTAAGGATCGCGCGCGAAGTAAATAACTTACAATTTTAATTGTTATTGTGGGATGGGCGTCCCGCCCGTCCGTTTTGGACGGGCGGGA